>AEPR01000570.1 GCA_000195205.2 Oxalobacteraceae bacterium IMCC9480
CCTTCGACAAGCTCAGGCCGAACGGTTTATGGTTTTCGGCGTCCGGCGTCCGGCGTCCAGCTTCCGGCTCCCCCCTAATGCGACGTCCCCAAATACGCCTTGATCACATCCGGATTAGCCATCACCTCAGCCGGCGTCCCGTCACCAATCTTCTTGCCGTAATCGAGCACCACAACGCGGTCCGAGATATCCATCACCACGCCCATGTCATGCTCGATGAGCACGATGGTGGTGCCGAACTGATCGTTCACGTCGAGCACGAAGCGGCACATGTCCTGCTTCTCTTCGACGTTCATCCCGGCCATCGGCTCATCCAGCAGCAGCAAGCTCGGCTCGGCCGCCAGCGCACGCGCCAGCTCGACGCGCTTTTGTAAGCCATACGGCAAACGCCCGACCGGCGTCTTGCGGATGTGCTGGATTTCGAGGAAGTCGATCACCTCTTCAACCCGCTTGCGGTGTTCGATCTCTTCATTGCGCGCCGGTCCCCACCACAGCGCGTGGGCAAACAGGCCCGACCGCATGCGCGTATTACGACCGGTCATGATGTTGTCGAGGACGGTCATACCCTTGAACAGCGCGATGTTCTGGAAAGTGCGGGCGATGCCCTGGTGCGCCACGCGGGTCGGGTTCATCGCATGGCGCTTTTCGCCATGGAAGGTGATGTCGCCGTGCTGCGGGTGATACACGCCATTGATGACGTTGAGCATCGAGCTCTTGCCCGCGCCGTTGGGACCGATGATGGCGCGGATTTCGTGTTCCTTGACGTCGAAGGAAATGTCGGTCAGCGCTTTCACACCACCGAAGGCCAGCGAAATATTCTGCAGGCTCAGGATCACGTCGCCGGTTTGTCGTTGAGTACTCATGAAGTTCCGATCAGGCTGCGCGCGGGAGGGCGGCGACAATTTTTGCGCTGCGAATTTGCAGGTCGGCGGCGACCATGCCCTTGCGGCCATCTTCGAACTTGACCTGGGTTTCGATGTATTGCGAGGTCTTGTCCGAGTACAGCGCATCGATCAGCACCGCGTATTTTTCGGCAATGAAACCGCGCCGGACTTTGCGGGTGCGGGTCAGTTCGTCGTCATCCGGATCAAGTTCCTTGTGCAGGATCATGAAGCGATGGACTTGTGAGCCTGCCAGCAGCGGGTCGTGCACCAGGTCGGCATTGACCTTGGCGATGCACTCGGCGATCAGGTCGTTGACCGCCGGCAGCGCGGCCAGGTCGGTGTAGCCGCTGTAGGCCAGGCCGCGTCGCTCGGCCCAGTTGCCCACCGCTGCCATGTCGATGTTGATGAAGGCATTGCACTGCGTGCGCTGGTCGCCGAAAGCTACTGCTTCCTTAATGTACGGGAAGAACTTCAGTTTGTTCTCGATGTACTTCGGCGCAAACATCGCGCCATCGGCCATCTTGCCGACATCCTTGGCGCGGTCGATGATCTTCAGGTGGCCGTCGGCATCGAAGAAGCCGGCGTCGCCAGTCAGGAAGAAGCCGTCGGCATCGATTGCTTCGGCGGTCGCATCTGGGCGCTTGAAGTAGCCGGTCATCAGGCCGCGCGAGCGCACCAGCACTTCGCCGCTGTCGCTGAGCTTGATCTCGACGCCCTTCATCGGCTTGCCGACGGGGTCGAGCTTGACGTCGCCGGAGCGCTGCATGCAGACCGACACGCAGGTCTCTGTCATGCCGTAGAGCTGCTTGAGGTTGATGCCGAGCGAGCGATAAAAGTCGAACAGGTCGGGCCCGATCGCTTCGCCGCCGGTGTAGGCCACGCGCAAGCGCGACAGGCCGAGCACGTTCTTCAGAGGACCATAAATAAGCAGTTCGCCGAACGCGTATTCGAGCCGGTCGAGCAGGCTGACCTTGCCCTTGCCATCGAGGATAGGAATGCCGACACGCCGTGCCACCGCCATGAAATGATGGAACAGCTTGCGCTTGATCCAGCTGGCGTCTTCGATGCGGATCATCACTTGCGTGAGGATGTTTTCATAGACGCGCGGCGGGCCGAAATAATAGGTCGGGCCGATTTCGCGCAGGTCGGTCATGACCGTCTCCGGCGACTCCGGGCAGTTCAGGCACAGGCCCGTCAGATGCGCTTGCCCGTACGAGTACAAAAAGTCGCCGACCCAGGCCAGCGGCAGATAACAGAGCACGTCATCGGCTTCGGTCAGCTGGTCGAACTCGACCAGGTTGCTGGCGGTGGCGATCATTGCCGCATGCGAATGGCAGACGCCCTTCGGCTTGCCGGTGGTGCCCGAGGTGTACAGGATGATGGCGGTATCGTCCGGCTGGCCGAGATCGACTTCGCGCATGAAAAAATCAGGATGGGCGAGGTCGTACTTGCGGCCGATTTCCTGCAGCTTGGCGTAGCTGTCGAGCTCGGGCTGGGCGTAATGGCGCAGGCCGCGTTCGTCGTCGACGATGATGTGATGGATGCGGTCGGCCATCGCCGGCTGGGTCTGCTTGATCTCGAAGAGCTTGTCGACCTGCTCCTGGTCTTCGACCACGGCGAAGTCGATCTCGGCATCCTGCAGCACGTAGGCCATGTCGGCCGCCGGCGCATCCTGGTACAGCGGCACCGGGACGCCGCCCAGGCATTGGACTGCCGACATCGCCCAGTACAGGCGCGGCCGGTTGTCGCCGATGATGGCCAGGTTCATGCCGCGTTTGAAGCCGATTGCGGCCAGCCCGCAGGCCAGCGCACGGACTTCGGCAGCGACTTGCGACCAGCTCGTGGCTTGCCAGATGCCGAGGTCTTTTTCGCGGAAGGCAGCCTTGTGCGGCCGTTGCTGCGCGTGTTGCAAGAGCAGGTGCGGGAACGTCGTTCCCGTCGCCTTGGTTGTTGTCTCCACCATGGTCCTCTTATATTGGGTGCTGCTTGCCGGACTGTGTCCGGCGCGGTGGCACTGCTCTCTGGCAGTGCTCGACGGGTAGTGTGGTCGTTGAAACTGACGCGACTCTTACTGTGACTTTTTCTATTTCAGTGATGTGCAATTCGATTGCGCACGATCAAATCGCGCCTGCACCACCGGTACGTCTACAATGACAACTTCCGGCTTTTGTTTGATAGATAGTAGTTGCTCGTCTTGCCGCAGGTTGTCACCTGCACGACAATCAAGGATCTATTTCCCCACTTTCGTTGGCGCACTGCACCATGACCCCAGTTCCTTCCAGCATCGCGCAATTCCTCGACCAGACCTTCTGGGCACCGTCGCTGACCCAGGCACAGCGCGAACGCGTTGCCTGCGAAATGAGCGAGCGCGTGGTGCCGGCCGGCGGGTATGCCTGCCGCAAGGCCGAGCCGGTCGATCACTGGATCGGCGTGATGTCGGGCTTGCTAAAGATGAGTAGCGTCTCGCCCGAAGGCAAGATCGTCACCTTCACCGGCATGGGGCCGGGCGGCTGGTTTGGCGAAGGCTCGGTGCTCAAGACCGAAGTACGCCGCTACGATGTGGTGGCGCTGCGCGAAAGCCGGCTGGCGATCATGCCGCGCGCGACCTTCACGTGGCTGCTCGATACCAGCATTTCGTTTAACCGCTTTTTGCTGCTGCAATTGAACGAGCGCCTCGGCCTGTTCATTTCGCTGGTCGAATACGATCGCATGCTCGATCCGGATACGCGCGTGGCGCGCTGCCTGGCGGCGCTGTTCAATCCTTACCTGAATCCGCACAACGGCCTGCAACTGCAGATCTC
>AEPR01000569.1 GCA_000195205.2 Oxalobacteraceae bacterium IMCC9480
AGATCAGCTTGGTGTCGGCCGGGTATTTGCGCAGGATGTCCCAGGTCGGGAAGCGCTCGGCGTGGCGGCGACGGTTGTTCTTCCACAGGTAATCGTAGACGCAGTTATGGAAGTAAAAAAACTCCATGTTCTTGAACTCGGTTTTTGAGGCCGAAAATAGTTCTTCGGTGCGGGCGATGTGGTCGTCCATCGTGCCGCCGACATCCAGCAGCATCAGCACCTTGATCTTGTTCTTGCGCTCGGGCTGCATCTTGATGTCGAGGTAGCCGGCATTGTTGGCAGTGGCGCGGATGGTGGCGTCGAGTGCGAGTTCTTCTTCGGCGCCTTCGCGGGCGAACTTGCGCAGGCGGCGTAATGCCACCTTGATGTTGCGCGTGCCCAGTTCGCGTTCGGCATCGTAGTCGCGATAGCTGCGTGCTTCCCAGACCTTGACGGCGGTGCGGTTGGCGCCTTCGCCACCGATGCGGATGCCTTCGGGATTGGTGCCGCCGTGGCCGAACGGCGAAGTGCCGCCGGTGCCTATCCATTTTCTACCGCCCTCGTGACGCTCTTTCTGCTCGGCCAGCAAATCCTTGAGCCGGTCCATCAGTTTGTCGTAGCCGAATTTTTCGAGTGCAGCCTTTTGCTCGTCGGTCAGTTCGCGCTGCATGCGCTTGACCAGCCAGTCGAGCGGGATCTGCGGGTTCTTCTCGAAGATCGCATCGATGCCCTTGAAGTACAGGCCGAAAGCGCGATCGAACTTGTCGAAGTGGGCTTCATCCTTGACCAGCGTGATGCGCGACAAATAATAAAACTCGTCGAGCGAATTGCTGATCACGTTCTTTTGCATCGCCTCGAGCAGGATCAGGAATTCCTTGATCGAGACCGGGATTTTTGCATCCTTGAGCGTAAAGAAAAAATCGATCAGCATCGTTTGCCTCGCTGAGCCAGCTTGTAGGTCAGGTGCGCATTGATCTCGGGCCACTCGCCGGCAACGATGCTGAACATCACCGTGTCGCGCACGGTACCGTCGCGGCGCAGCGCGTGATGGCGGATCACGCCGTCGCGTTTTGCACCGAGCCGGGCGATGGCGTCTTGCGACACCAGATTGAAATTGTCAGCACGAAAGCCGACCACGCCGCAGCCAAGTACCTCGAACGCATGGCGCAGCAGCAGCCATTTGCAGGTGGTGTTGACGTGGGTGCGCTGCCAGGTTCTGGCGTACCAGGTGTGGCCGATTTCGACGCGGCCCAAGGCGGGCACGATGTCGTGATAACTGGTGGTGCCGATGACGGCGTTGCTGGCGATATCGCGCACGATGAAGGGCAGGCGGGTGCGGTCGTTGAGTGCGGTGGCGATGTACGCCGCTTCATCGCCGGGGGCGGGTGCCGAGGTCACGCGCAGGGTCCAGAGTTCGCCATCGGCAGCGGCAGCGGCCAGCGCAGGCGCGTGTTCGGCAGCCATGGGTTCGAGGCGCACGCCGTGCAATTCCAGCGTAACGGGAGCGATCGGGGTCATCTGATTACGCTCAGCGGTTGGTGCGCGACATGAATACCAGCCGCTCGAACAGATGCACGTCCTGTTCGTTTTTCAGCAGCGCACCGTGCAGTGGCGGCACGATGGATTTGGCGTCCTTGCTGCGCAGCGCTTCCGGCGGAATGTCTTCGGCCAGCAGCAATTTGAGCCAGTCGAGCAGCTCGGAGGTCGACGGCTTTTTCTTCAGGCCGGGGACATCGCGCACTTCGTAAAATGTCTGCAGTGCTTGCGCCAGCAAGTCTTTTTTTAGCGTCGGGTAATGGACATCGACGATCTGCTGCATCGTGTCCTTGTCCGGGAATTTGATGTAGTGGAAGAAGCAGCGGCGCAGGAAGGCGTCCGGCAATTCTTTCTCGTTGTTGGACGTGATGATGACCAGCGGCCGGTGCTTCGCCTTGACCATCTCGCGCGTTTCGTAGACATAAAATTCCATGCGGTCCAGTTCGCGCAGCAAATCGTTCGGGAATTCGATGTCGGCCTTGTCGATTTCATCGATCAGCAGCACGACCTGTTCGTCTGCCGTGAAGGCTTGCCACAGCACGCCCTTGACGATGTAGTTGGCGATGTCCTTGATGCGCTCGTCGCCGAGTTGCGAATCGCGCAGGCGCGAGACGGCGTCGTATTCATACAGTCCCTGCTGCGCTTTGGTGGTCGACTTGATGTGCCATTGCAGCAGCGGCATGCCGAGCGCGGCGGCGACTTCTTCGGCCAGCATGGTTTTGCCGGTGCCGGGTTCGCCCTTGATCAGCAAGGGCCGCTGCAAGGTGAGGGCGGCGTTGACGGCGAATTTCAGGTCGCCGGTGGCAACGTAACTGTCGGAACCTTCGAAGCGGGTGACTGGCGGCATGGTGGGTGGTCCGTTGAAAAATGGAAAAACGAGTATAAGCGAGAAAGTTGACACTAAGTTGGCTCCAAGTGGAGCCCAACTGCCGGCCGGTCAGCGTGATCGAGTGAGTTTGTTACGTGGACTGGGCGAAGTTCTTGCGGTAGAATTCGCGGGTTTTGGTGCCGGGCGGCACGGATGTCCCGGGCTTGGAAGAGCGTTTGGATCATCCCATCCAGTCTGCGCTCCACGTTTTTTTCGCATTAACTACCTTAGCTGACATGAAAAAACTACTTGCACTTCTCGTGCTGGCCGGACTGGCCAACTACGCTGCCGCAGCCGAGCTGGTTGGCGATGCCAAAGCCGCTGAAAACAAGATCGCACAATGCGTCGGCTGTCATGGGATTTCAGGTTACAAGGCTTCTTTTCCTGAAGTCTATTCGGTGCCGATGATAGGCGGGCAATCTGCCAAGTACATCGAGAGCGCGCTGCACGCCTACAAAAAAGGCGATCGCACCCATCCATCGATGCGCGGTATCGCTACCAGCCTGAGCGAGCAGGACATCGTCGATGTCGCTGCCTACTACTCGCCAAAAAAAATAACGGGGACCCACAGATGAATAAATTTTTCGCCAGCGCGGTCTTCGCGCTTTGCACTACGGCTGCGTTCAATGCGGCGGCCGGTGGCAATGTCGACAATGGCAAGGCACTGACTGCCAAGTACAATTGCGCGGCTTGCCATGGCGCTGATTTCAATAGCCCGATCGATCCGACTTATCCGAAGCTGGCCGGTCAGCATGCCGATTACCTCACGCATGCGCTGGTGGCGTACAAGCGTGGTGGTGATGCGCTCAATGGCCGCTCGAATGCGATCATGGCCGGTATGGCCAAGCCGCTGTCGTCACAAGATATGACCGATATCGCCGCTTACCTGCACAGCTTGCCGGGTTCGCTGGTGATGGTGAAGCAATAAGAGATCCTTCCCGGGTCGACAAAAAAAGCCACGACGCGTCGTGGCTTTTTT
>AEPR01000568.1 GCA_000195205.2 Oxalobacteraceae bacterium IMCC9480
CCGCCGAAGCCTATTCGGCGGTGCTGCTGGACCTGATGCTGCCGGATGCCGACGGCCTCGATGTCTGCCGCCGGATCCGCCAGCAACCGGCTCCCGTTGGCAATCTGCCTATCCTGATGCTGACCGCCAAGGGCGACCCGATGGATCGTGTGGTCGGCCTCGAACTGGGCGCTGACGACTATCTGCCGAAACCCTTCGAGCCACGCGAATTGCTGGCGCGCCTGCGCGCCATTTTGCGCCGGCCACCGCTGGCATCCGACACCAGCGTACTGCAGTTCGGTCGCCTCGCGATCGACCTCGACGGCCGCACCGTACGACTCGACGGCCACGATTGCGTCCTCACTGCCTACCAGTTCGACCTGCTCGCCGCGATGGCGACCCGGGCCGGTCGCGTGCTGTCGCGTGAACAGCTGATGGACGCCGTCAGCGGCGCACCGATCGACGCTTTCGACCGCTCTATTGACGTCCATATCGGGCGCGTGCGACTGGCCATCGAAGACGATCCGAAGCAGCCCAGGCGCATCCTCACCGTGCGCGGCAGCGGCTACCTGTTTGCGCGGGCGCAGGATGTTTAGCCTGACCCGGCATCTGTATGTGCGGATCTATCTGGCGCTCTTGCTGGCACTCGGCCTGACCGCCGTGCTGTTTGCGGCAGCCTGGCAATTCAGTCCCGAAAACGCCCGCACCGGTGCCAATCTCGAGGCCTTTGCCGGCATCGCCAGCGCAGCCTTGCCGCCGGCCAGTGCCACGCCTGCCGAGCAGCAAGCGGGCCTGGCGCGCTGGCGTCCACGCGCCGACCTGACACTGTATTCGGCCGAACGCCGCAAGCTGGCCGAAGTCGGCGAGGCCTTGCCGCCGCTCGATCCGGCGCAAACCAGCAGCGGCTGGCTCGGCGGCCGGCCACCGGTATTTGCCCTGAAACTCGACGATGGCCGCTGGCTGGTCGGCGCCCGCAAGCACTCGTCACGCCGGCATCTGCCGATGCCCGGGCTGATCGCTGCGCTGGCACTGATCGCGCTGGCGGTCGGGATAGGCGCATTCCCGGTCGTGCGCCGCCTGACGCGTCGGCTCGAACGCCTGCAACGCAGTGTCGAAGCGCTCGGTGCCGGACAGCTCTCGACGCGCGTGGCGGTCGAGGGCGATGACGAAGTCGCGCGTCTGGCCGGCAGCTTCAATCGCTCGGCGGCGCATATCGAAACGCTGGTGCTGGCGCAACGCAGCCTGCTGGCCAACGCCTCGCACGAATTGCGCTCGCCGTTGGCGCGGCTGCGCATGGCGGTCGAATTGCTGCCGGCCGAAGCGGCACCGGCCTTGCGGGATGAAATGACGCTCGACATCGCCGAACTCGACCAGCTGATTGCCGAAATCCTGCTGGCCAGCCGGCTCGATGCGAGCAGCGAGCAAGCGCCGTTGCGGGTGCCGGTCGACCTCACCGCACTGGTGGCCGACGAAGCCACCCGCGCCGGCGCGCAACTGGCATGCGCCGACATCACGCTGGCCGGTGACCCGACCCTGCTGCGCCGGCTGGTGCGCAACCTGCTCGACAATGCCCGTCGTTACGGCGGCGATGGTCCGATCGACGTGACGCTGCGCCATCTCGATGGGGCCATCCACCTGAGCATCTGCGACCGCGGCCCCGGCGTGCCGGAAGCCGAACGCGACAACATCTTCGCCGCGTTTTACCGCTTGCCGGGAGGACGCGAACGCGATGGTGGCATCGGTCTCGGACTGAGCCTGGTGCGGCAAATCGCCCGACGCCATGGTGGCGACCTGGCATGCCTGCCGCGCGCAGGTGGCGGCAGTTGCTTTGTGGTGACACTGCCGCAGGATTGAAGGGGAACCGGAACCACGGACACGGCCACTGATGCCCGTCATTCATCCCGAAAGCTCTTCCGTGCAACGACTCACCGCGCTACTCAAAAACACCTTCACCTGCGGTGCGCCGGACGCGATGCCCGAACCGGATCCCCGCTTCGAGCAACGCAAGCAGCGCCTGTATCCGCCCGGACTGGCGACCACACCACTGGACCGCGATGTGCTGGCCTGCACGGCGAACGACACCCCGCAAGCCGCCGCGCTACGCAGACAACTGCAGGGCCGGAAATCCCTACGCCAGGCCTGGCAAAAGGCGGCCCGTGCATCCCGGCCCGACAAGTTGCGCGCCCTGCTGCTGCTGTTTGATGAACGCAGGATAAGTACCGAACTGGCCCGCCCGCGCTTCAATTCACCGCTACAGCAAGCCCGTAACCGGCCCGGATTGACGGATACGGCACTCGACCAGGCAATCAAGCAATACCCGTACTTCCCGACCGGATGGCGCGAACGGGGCGTGCCGGTGCCACCCCGGAATTTCAATGCCGAACCGGTGGTGTGCCGCCATCTCGCCATGCATCATCTGCGGCAGATGGCAACGGCGCCAGGCACGCTTAAATGCGACTTGCATGAAGAATTTTCCAGTCTTGAGACGATCCGCCACAAGGTCGATCCCGACCACATGGAGCAGCATTATCAAGCCTTGTGCGCGCGCGCCGGCACCAGCCATCTCATTGCGAACGAGCGCTTCGGGGCCTTCCTCGCAGGACAATTCCGTGCCATGGAAAGCGCCGATCCGCACATACCGCAGTCGACGCGATTGATGCTGCTGGAGTCGACCAAGCACACGATGAGTGTCGGCCTGCGCATCAAGCAAGACGGCAACCGGACGGTCTACGTCGTGAAAGTGTTCGATCCGAACCTGAGCACCCACCATGCGCGCAGCCGTACCGACGACCTCGCCATGCTGGAACACAAGACGCTCAATGACTGGCTGGTTGACGACAATCGCCCCGGCATTTATTACCCGGAAGCCAATGCGGTCTCATTGCTCTTCGTCCTGGACGCCAGCGACCCTATCGCGCCGGATGCCAACGCGGTGCCGCGTCCCGGACGCCTGCTGGCAAGCCTCGACTGCGCCCTCGATGCCACCGTGATGCACCACCTGCTGTGCGATGGCTTTACCGGTAATTTGCGACAACTTGCCGCGACCTTCGCGACGCTGCCGGATGAACAGAAAATCACACTCCTCGCCGGCAAAAACGACAAGGACGAGCCCGGGCTGTACAAGGCATTCCAGCGCGGCCACGCCGACACGATGCACGCGTTCGCCATCTTGCTGGCGCTCGTCCCACAAGCTGCTCGCCACGCCTTGCTAATGGCCTGGCATCCCGAGGCAGTGCCGGGGCTGTATGCGGCCTTCCTTGGCGGGCATGCCGACCTGTTGCGCGCGTATTGCGCGCCGTTGCAACTGGTGCCGCCGTCCGGGCGGAGCTCGCTGCTGGCGGCAAGCACCGAGGGCGTCGCAGGCCTGCATTGCGCCTTCTTTTTGCCAGGCCAGGCCGAAGTAATCCGGGCGTTTTCAGCGCCGCTTGCGCTGGTGCCGGAAGCAGACCGTGCGGCACTGGTCGCCGCTAAAAACCGCAGGGGGGAGAATGGCGTCCTGGTCGCCTTGCGCCACGGGCACGCCGACGCGATCCGCGCTTTCAGGGACTTGCTGGAAATGGTGCCGCAAGAACAGCGTGCCAACCTGCTGCCACCGGTTGACCACGCTGCCGCATCCGACAGTGAGCATCAGGCCGCCATCGATGCGTATGAATCGCTGCGGCGATGGCACTCCGGCAGCCGACGGCGCTGACGTGCGCGATCAGCCGCGTTTTTTCGCCAGCCCCAGATAGGTCTCGACCACTTTCGGATCGCTCGCCAGTTGCGCGGCCGGCCCTTCCAGCACGATCTCGCCGGTCTCCAGCACATAAGCCTGATCGGCCACCTGTAAGGCTGCGCGGGCATTCTGCTCGACCAGCAAAATCGCCACGCCGGTTTGCTTCAGGCGCACGATGATCTGGAATATCTCCTTGACGATCAGCGGTGCCAGGCCAAGGCTGGGTTCGTCCAGCATCAGCAATTGCGGCTTGGCCATCAGCGCGCGACCGAGTGCCAGCATCTGCCGCTCGCCGCCGGACAAGGTGCCGGCTTCCTGGCGGCGTCGTTCCAGCAGGCGCGGGAACAAGTCGAAGACCAAGGGCAACTGGTCAGCGTAATTTTTTTCATTGGCACGGTAGCGCCGGTAACTACCCAGTAGCAGATTGTCCTCGACACTCATCGTGGCAAACAGCTCACGCTTTTCCGGCACCAGGCACATGCCACGCGCGACCCGTTCCTCGATCGCCACGCGCTGCATGTCCTGCCCCATGAAACGTACGACGCCATGCTGGCTGCCCGTGCCCGGTAACGCGCCGGCCAGTGCATTCAACAGCGTCGACTTACCCGCACCATTCGGACCGATCACGGTCGCAATCTGGCCGGCATCGACGCGCAAGGTCGCGCCATGCAGCGCCTCGACCTTGCCGTAACCGACATGCAAATTGCCGACTTCAAGAATAGGAGCGGCCATCAATCAATCCCTCCCAGATAGGCTTCCAGCACGGCCGGATTGGCTTGCACCTCCGCCGGCACGCCCTCGGCGATGCGGGTACCGAACTCCATCACCACCAGCCGGTCAGTCAGGTTCATCACGAAATCCATGTCATGTTCGACCAGCAAAATGCTCAGGCCTTCGGCTTTCAGTTTACGCAGCAATTCCGCCAGCGCGAGTTTTTCCTGGTAACGCAAACCGGCGGCGGGTTCGTCCAGCAGCAGCAGCGTCGGGTCGCAACACAGTGCGCGGGCGATCTCCAGAATGCGTTGCTGACCGAGCGCCAGACTGCCCGCTTCGGCTTGCGCCAGATGACCGAGGCCGACCCGTTCGAGCTGGCGCGCGGCCTCGAACAGCAGGCGCTGTTCTTCCTTGCGATCAGCCCGCAGGATGCTGGCAATCACGCCGGCACGACCGCGCAAGTGGCCGCCTAGCGCGACGTTTTCCAGCACCGACATCGCCGGCAGCAAGCGCACATGCTGGAAGGTGCGGCCGATGCCGCGCCGCACGATCTCGCGCGACGGCAGCCCGTCGATGCGCTGGCCATCGAACAGGATCTGGCCTGAGCTCAGCGGCAGCACGCCGGTGACGAGGTTGAACATCGTCGATTTGCCGGCGCCGTTCGGCCCGATCAGGCCGAGGATTTCGCCGCCATGCACGACGAACTCCATGTCATTGACCGCCACCAATCCGCCGAACTGCTTGCGCGCCTGCTGCACTTGCAACAGCACCGCGCCGGCCGCAGGACGGGCGCGCTGCGGCAGCGGCTGGGCGCTGGCCGGGGCCTGCACGCCGGCGCTTTTCGGCAGCCAGCCACGCAACAAGGGCCACAGTCCGCTGCGGGCGCGCTGCAACAGCAGCACCATCATCACGCCGAATACGATCATTTCGAAGTTGCCGTTACTGCCCAGTAGCTTCGGCAGGATCGATTGCAACTGGTCCTTCAAAATGGTCAGCAAGGCCGAGCCGAGCAGCGCACCCCAGACATGGCCGGCACCGCCAACCACTGCCATGAACAGGTATTCGATGCCGGCGTTCAGACCGAACGGCGTCGGGTTCACCGCACGCTGCATGTGCGCGTACAGCCAGCCGGAAATGCACGCCAGCAGCGCGGCGATGACGAAGCAGACGATCTTCATCCAGGTCGTATTGACGCCCATCGCCTCGGCCATCAGGCCGCTGCCGTTGAGTGCGCGCATGGCGCGGCCGGAGCGCGAATCCAGCAGGTTCTGCAAGGCCAGCAACGCGACGATCACGACCGCCCAGATCAGATAAAAAATCGCCCGCCCCGATTGCAGCGTCAGGCCGAACAGCTCGATGGCCGGGATGCCATTGAGGCCATCGTACTTGCCCAGAAATTCCAGATTGCCGAACAGGTAGAACAGTGACAGGCCCCATGCGATCGTGCCGAGCGGCAGGTAATGGCCGGACAAGCGCATCGTGATCGCACCGAGTGCAAACGCTGCCAGCGCCGTGATGCCCAATCCGGCCAGCAGTCCGAGCCACGGCGACAGCCCGAAGTGCGTGGTCAGATACGCGGTGGCATACGCGCCCAGTCCGACGAAGGCCGCCTGGCCGAACGAGGTCATCCCGCCTATCCCGGTCAGCAGCACCAGTCCGAGCGCGACGATGGCGTACAGGCCGATGTAATTGGCCAGCGTGATCCAGAATTCCGGCGTCGGCAGCACCGGCAGCAGCGCCAGAAAAATCACGAACAGCAGCACGGGCAGGCGGCGCATCATTGCTCGCCCTCGTCAACATGCTTGCTGCGCAGCGAACGCCACAGCAGCACCGGAATGATCAGCGTGAACACGATCACTTCCTTGAAGGCGCTGGCCCAGAACGACGAATACGATTCCAGCAAACCGACCAGCAGCGCACCGGCTGCAGCAATCGGATAACTGCCGAGGCCACCGATGATCGCGCCGACGAAACCCTTCAGGCCGATCAAAAATCCGCTGTCGTAATAGATCGTGGTCAGCGGCGCGATCAGCACGCCGCACAGCGCGCCCAGTCCGGCTGCCAGCGTGAACGCAGTGCGTCCGGCCTGCGTGGTGCCGATGCCGACCAGTTGCGCGCCGAGCCGGTTCACAGCCGTCGCGCGCAAGGCCTTGCCGGACAAGGTGCGTTCAAAATACAGGTACAGCGCGCCGATCAGCAGCGCCGAGGTCGCGAGGATCACCAGGCTCTGGCCCGATACCTGCAGCGCGCCGAATTCAAAGCGCGCGTCCGAGAACGGCGTGGTGCGCGAGCCTTCGGCACCGAACAGCACCAGCCCGGTCCCGAGCAGTGCGAAGTGCACGCTGACCGAGACGATCAGCAGCACCAGCGTGCTGGCTTCGGCCAGTGGCTGGAATGCCAGCCGGTAGATCATCGGTCCCATCGGAATCACCAGCGCCAGCGTCAGCGCGACCTGCAGCAGCATCGGCAATTGGGCATTGCCGAATTGGCGGGTCAGGCCGTACAGCAGCAGCGGCAACGCGACGAACTTGACGAAGGCCAGCGGCGCACGGCGTACCGATGTGACCGCTTCCTGCACGAACACCGCCACACCGAGCCCGACCAGCAGCGTCGCCGAGTGCGGGAATTTATCGGATTGCATGGCAGCGAGCGTCAGCGCGCCGAAGGCCACGAACTCGCCCTGCGGAATGAAGATCACGCGCGTGACCGAAAACACCAGCACCAGAGCGAGGGCCAGCAAGGCGTAGATCGCGCCGCTGGTGATGCCATCCTGGGCCAGGATGGCGGCGATTGAAAAATCCATGCGGGGGGTGTTCCTTAAGTTGAAATCGGTCTTGCGATGCTTGCACGTCGTTACCGTTGTACACGGCGGCTCGTGACCGGTAGGG
>AEPR01000567.1 GCA_000195205.2 Oxalobacteraceae bacterium IMCC9480
CCCTTCGACAAGCTCAGGGCGAACGGTTATCGGGGGCCGAACGGTTGTAGGGAGCGCGATCGGTCAGTTGGGCGAAATCAGACGCGTCGATGATCAGGCAAATCGATAACCCACGTCTCACTCCCGCCGCTGATAAGACAAGCGCAACAACACCAGCGCCAGCACCGAAAAAATCCAGTAATCCACCGGCGCGCCCATCGCCCAGTGCTTGTGCCAGGTCACGTTGACCGGATCAAAGCGCGCCAGGCCGAACGCCGGATTGAGGACGAACCAGAGGAAGTCTTCGCCGATCCAGAACAGCATGATGCAGGCCGCCACGCGTGCTTCGGCGCGCCATGACCAGTGGCCGACGAATAGCAGCGGAAAGTGGAAGAACAGGATGATGAACGGGAACACCCAGGCGTGGTAGCCGGTCATCGCGCGCCCACCCCAGAACAGGTCGAGCAGCCAGTGATGTTCGATGCGCCAGGTCGGCAGGTTGATGGCCCAGCCGGCGCTGCCTTCGATCTGGATTTCGGTCTGGGCAAAAAATAGCGCCAGCAACAATACCCAGACCACGGTCAGCAGGATGTGTAGCGGGCGACTGGTCAGGTGGGTCAGGCGGGTGATGCGGCTCATGGGCAATGTTCCAGTACGGTGTGCAGGACGGCGCGGGCCGCATCGGGACGGCCGAGCGCGCGCGCCTTCGCTGCCATGTCGGCCAGTTTTTCGGGGTGCGTCATCAGGAGGCCAATCCGGTAGTCGAGCGTGACCGCGTCGATGGCTTTCAGGGCGACACCCTGTTCCAGCAAAAAGTCGGCATTGCGTTCTTCCTGCCCGGGAATCGGTGTGTTGATGATCATCGGTAACCCCATCGCCAGACATTCCGAGGTGGTCAGCCCGCCGGGTTTGGTGATGACCAGATCGGCGCACGCCATCAGCTGCTCGACCCGGTCGGTATAACCCTGCGCCAGCAGCCGTTCCGGATAGCGCAGCGCCAAGGCCTGCAGCGCTTGCAGGGCCGGCAGGTTTTTTCCGGCCATGACGATGAGCTGGAAGTCATGCGGCAGGGCCAGCAGGCGCTCGGCGACCGCATCAAGTTTGCCCAGTCCGGCACCGCCACCCATCAGCAAAATGGTGCGGCGCTGCGGGTCAAGACCGAGGCGGGCCGCACAATCGGCACGGCTGCCCGGTGCGCGGAACGCCGGCATGACCGGAATCCCGGTGACGTGGATGCCGGCCGGATCGACGCCCAGCGCCGTCATGCGGAACGCCACTTCAGCGGTGGCGGCAAAGTAGCCGGTGAGGTCGTCGTGCACCCACATCCGGTGCAGGTCGAAGTCGGTGACCTGTACCCACACCGGGCATGACAAATTGCCCTTGCGGCGCATCCGTGCCAGCAGTTCGGCCGGCAGAAAATGGGTGCAGATGATGGCGTCCGGTTGCCAGTCATCGATGGCGCGGCGCAGGCTGCGGGTGCTCAGGCGCTCGATGGCACGACGGAATTTTTGCAGCGAGCCGTCCGGTGGCGCGTCATTGGTGAGCCGGTACACATAGCCCCACAGCGCCGGATGCCGGTCCACCAGCGTGATGTAAAAATCGGTATAGACCTTGCGGAAGGCCGTCGAAACGAACTGCATCACGTCCAGATGGCGGGCGCTGACGGCGACGTCTGCGAGCGCGGCCTGGGCACACAGCGCGTCGGCGGCGCGCAGGTGGCCGGAGCCGGCGGAGACGCTCAGCAGCAGGATGCGTTTGGGCGCGACCATGTCTACAGGATGTCGTCGTTGGAAGCGCTCAGGTCACCCAGATCGCCAAACAGCGAGAGTCGGGTTTCCTTGCGGTCCAGTACCTTGCGCTGGGCTTTTTCGGGGAGGTCGGTGAGCATGATGACGTGCTTCTGGATCAGCACGTCGACCAGATCCTCGACCACCCGGATCATTGCACTGTCGAGCGTGGCGAGCACGTCGCGCGGATCGGTGGACGTTGCCGTGGCACTGTCGGTGGCGAGGAAGGCGAGCACGTCCGGATGGTCGGAAAAAAGCCGTTCGGCGTCGGCGGCAGGCGCATCGCGGAACAAGGCGATTACGCTGCCGGTGCTGTCGCGCTGGATGTAGGGCATGGCAAACCGTTCAGGTGGGTTGGTCGAAATGGCAATGGCTATTCCAAAAGCAGTGTGTTAAAAAAGTCCACCCACGCTTTCAGAGAGAGTTGTCCATGCTTTTGCTGGTCTCGCGCTGCGCCGTCATCATAGCCAAGTTTCATGACATCCTGATGGAAAAAAGTCCGTTGATGCAACGCGATAGCGTACCGTCGCTGTGGCCGCTGCTGGCTGCCGGCGAACCCGCTTTGCTGCTGCTGGATCTGGATTTGCCGGGGCTCGATGTGGCGGCCACGCTGGCCGAACTGCGGGACCGTGCGCCTGCTTGCAAAGTGCTGGTGCTGCGTCAGGATTTTTCGACCGAGGCCGAACTGGCGCTGCTCGGGGCCGGCGTGGCGGGTTGCTGCAGTGCTGCCCTCACGCGCGAGACCGTGCTGCGCATCGTCGACGTGGTGCAGGATGGCGGCGTCTGGATTTCGCAAGCGGTGATGCCGCTGCTGCTGCGCCAGATGCAGGCGCGCGGGACGCTGTCGGCACCGGTCGCGGTGGTAACCGCACCATTACCGAACCCCCGGCTACAACTCCTCACGCCCCGCGAACGGCAAATCGCCAGTCTGGTCGGCGGCGGTGCCAGCAACAAGCTCATTGCCCGCGAATTGAGCATCACCGACCGGACCGTGAAGGCGCATCTCGGGGCGATTTTTCAGAAGCTGGGTTTGCCGGACCGCTTGCGACTGGCCTTGTTTGTAACCGGCAAATAAGCTCATGCGTCCGGCGACACGCGCCGGTGCGGTGCGAAGAAAGTCCACATCATCCGGCTGGCATCCGGTCCCTTGCGTTCGTTGAACGGCAACGCCGGATCGCCGCCGCTCCAGGCATGCTTGAGCTGGTGGATTTCGCATAGCCGCAACAGGGTTTTTTTACCGACCCGGTAATCGAGGGTATTGAAGCCATGGGCAGCACGGGCGCTGCGTCCGGCGGCACGGTAAGTCGGCTCCTGGCGCTGCTGTGCTGTCAGGCCATTGAGTTCGCAGAACTGCTGTTCGAGCTGATGAAAATTTATCGGCCGCACCACGCTATCCTGCTGGCCCTGAATCAGGATCGCCGGCATCGCTGGGAACGGAACAGGACCGGTGTCGGTGACCGCCTGGATCGCCGCGCCCACCCGTGTCAGGCCACCGCGCTGCATCACGCCATACGCACCGAGGGCGGTGCTGGCCGCGCCGAATACCGGTGCAGAATGCAGGCCGACTGCTGCGATCAGCTGCGGATGGCGTAGCGCCAGGATGTGCGCCATCGCGGCGCCGGCCGATAGTCCGGCCACATACACGCGCTCGGGGTCGAAGCCCTGCCGCGCCACGACGCGCCGGATAATCGCTGCGATCAACAAAATTTCGCCCTCACCGGCCTGGACTTCATTGCGAAACCACGGCCAGCAACGGTTGCGCTGGGCGCGTGTCGATTGCTGCGGATACAGCACGCCGAAGCCCTTGCTTGCCGCCAGTGCATTCATGCGTGTGCCCTGCGCAAAATCGACCGCACCCTGTTCGCAGCCATGCAGCATCACCACCAGCGGCAG
>AEPR01000566.1 GCA_000195205.2 Oxalobacteraceae bacterium IMCC9480
CCGCCGCTGGCGCTGTTGTCGAGCAGGCTGATCGTCACGCCGCTGGTGCTGGTGGCATACGACGCGGTATCGATACCGGCACCGCCGATCAACTGGTCGGCACCGCCGCCGCCGGTGAGCAGGTCGTTGCCGGCGCCGCCCGTGAGGATATTGGCACCGGCGCTGCCGGTGAGGACGTCGGCAAAGGCACTGCCGGTGAGGTTTTCGATGCTGCTCAGCGTATCGCCGGCGGCGTCGCCGCCGCTGGCCGTATTCAGTTCCAGGTTGACGGTGACGCCTTGCCCCGAACCGGCATAGCTGGCGGTGTCAGCCCCGTTGCCGCCAATAAGGGTGTCGGCTCCGCCACCGCCTTCGAGCACATCGTTGCCGTCGCTGCCGTCAAGCACGTTGTCGCCGGCGTCCCCGCTCAGGGCATCGTTGAGCAGGCTGCCGGTCAGGTTCTCGATGCCGCTGAGCAGATCGCCTTCGGCGTCGCCGCCCTGCCCCACCGCGCCTATCAGGCCGATCACGACACCATCGCCCGAGCCGGCATAGGTGGCGGTATCGTTACCGCTGCCGCCAATGAGGGTATCGGCCCCGCCGCGCCCTTCCAGCAAGTCATTCCCGCCGCCGCCCTCGATCCGGTTGGCACCGGCGTCACCGCGCAAGATATCGGCAGCGCCGCTGCCGATGACGCCTTCGATGCCGCTCAAGGTATCGCCGATGGCGTCGCCGCCGCTGAGCACGCCGCTGGCCAGGTCAATGTTGACTCCCGCGCTGCTGCCGGCGTAACTGGCCTGGTCGATGCCCAGTCCGCCGATGAGGGTGTCGGCACCGACGCCGCCTTCGAGAATGTCATTGCCGGCACCGCCGTCGAGGATGTTGTCGCCATCATCCCCGGTCAGGCGGTCGGCGAAGGCGCTGCCGGTCAGGTATTCGATCCCGGTCAGGACATCGCCCTGGGCGTCGCCGCCGCTGGCCGTGCCGGCCAGCAGGTTGACCGTGACGGCCGCATCGCTGCCGGCGTAGCTGGCGGTGTCACTGCCGCTGCCGCCGACGAGGACATCGGCACCGCCTGCGCCTTCGAGCAGGTCATTGCCACTGCCGCCATCGAGCCGGTTGGCACCGGTGTTACCGGTCAGCACGTCATCGTTGGCCGAGCCGATCAGGTTCTCGATGCCGCTCAGGGTGTCGCCGCCGGCGTCACCGCCGGCACCCAGACCCGTGGCCAGATTGACGCTGACCGCCGCCGTCGAAGCCGCGTACGTGGCGGTGTCGATGCCACTGCCGCCCACCAACTGGTCGGCTCCCGCGCCGCCGTCGAGCAGGTCGTTACCGGCACCACCGTCGAGCCGGTTGACGCCGGCGTCGCCGGTCAAGGTGTCATCGAGCGCCGAGCCGGTGGCGTTCTCGATGCTCGACAGCGTGTCACCATCGGCATCGCCACCGCTGGCCGTCTGGCTGGCGAGGTCGACCACCACGGCGGCCGACGAGCTGCTGTAGCTGACCGTGTCGTTGCCGGCACCGCCGGTCAGGACATCGGTGCCGCCGCCGCCTTCGAGCACGTCGTTGCC
>AEPR01000565.1 GCA_000195205.2 Oxalobacteraceae bacterium IMCC9480
CGAAGTGCGCAACCTGGCGCAGCGCTCGGCCGCCGCCGCCAAGGAAATCAAAACCCTGATTGGCGATTCGGTCGACAAGGTCGATACGGGCAGCAAACTAGTCCTCGAAGCCGGCTCGACCATGGGCGAGATTGTTGACAGCGTGCGCCGCGTGACCGACATCATGGCCGAGATCATGGCCGCCAGCGTCGAGCAAAGCGCCGGTATCGAACAGGTCAACCTGGCCATCGGTCAGATGGATCAGGTCACGCAACAAAATGCCGCGCTCGTCGAGCAGGCCGCTGCTGCAGCCGAGTCGCTGCAGGAGCAGGCAGGCGAGCTGGAGCGTACCGTTGCGGTGTTCAAGTTCGAGGGCGGCAGCGTCGTCACCGCGAGGCCGGCACCGGTGCGCTTGAAGGCGCGGGTCATTGTCAAGAAGCCACTCGCCACGCGCTCGACGCTGCCGGCACCGGCACGCAAGCCGGCTGCCACAGCGGCGATCAAGTCGGAAGGCGATTGGGAAGAGTTCTGATCATGGCATCCTGACTTGCTTTTGAAAGGCCGCGCGCGCGGCCTTTTTGCTGTCTGCGCCTGGCTTGGCTATGATGCGCAACACTCCCACTCCCAAGGAACCGCGATGCTGAACTCCCCATTTGTTGTGCGCTGCACGCTGGCGCTGCTGGCCCTGACCACGCTGTTGCCGCTTGCCCGTGCCGATGACGCCGCGATCTGGACCGCGCTGCAAGGCGGCGGGCAAGTCGTCCTGTTGCGCCATTCGAGTACCGAATCCGGCATCGGCGATCCGCCCGGTTTTACGCTGGCCGATTGCCGCTCGCAGCGCCAGTTATCGGCTGACGGACGCGCGCAGGCGCAACGGCTGGGCGAGGCGTTCAGGTCCCGCAGCATTCCGGTCGCGCAAGTCTGGTCCAGCCGCTGGTGCCGTTGTGTCGACACCGCCCGGCTTGCCTTTGGCCGGGTCACGCCGATGGCGATGCTCGATTCAGGTTTCGAAGATAGCGCCGACGCGTTCGGCCTCAAATTGCGCGCGGTCAGCGCGGCCATCCGCGATCGTACCGGCGACGGCAATGTGGTGATGGTGACGCACCAGGTCAACATCACCGAGCTGACCGGCATCGTGCCGCGCATGGGCGAGATGGTGGTGTTGACGGGGCAGGTCGGTGCCGATGGCAAATTTGCGGTGCGCGGGCGCGTGCAGGTCGACTGATCGCAGTGACCAACCCGGTCTGTGCGTTTGCGTTATGGTCGGGCAGCGGCATGATCCTGCCATCCCATTCATCTGATTCCGGAGAACTTCATTCATGCATATCGACCTGACCCATAAAACTGCGCTGGTATCGGGCTCCACCAGCGGCATCGGTTTTGCCATCGCCGCCGGCTTGGCCGATGCCGGCGCGAGCGTCATCGTCAACGGCCGCACGCAAGCCGCAGTCGACGCGGCCATCGCGGCGCTCAAGGCGCGCTTTCCTGCTGCCATCGTCCGTGGCGTCGCGGCCGATCTCGGTAGCGCCGCAGGATGCGACACGCTATTCGCCGCCGAGCCGCAGGTCGACATCCTCGTCAACAATCTGGGCATCTACGGCGTCAAGGATTTTTTCGAAATCGGCGATGACGAATGGACCCGCTTCTATGAAGTTAATGTGTTGTCCGGCGTACGCCTGTCGCGCGCTTACGCACCGGCGATGGTGACGCAGGGTTGGGGCCGCATCGTCTTCATTTCGTCGGAGTCCGCGCTCAATATTCCGCCCGAGATGATGCATTACGGGTTTACCAAAACCGCCAACCTGTCGGTTTCGCGCGGACTAGCCAAGCGGCTTGCCGGCACCGGCGTGACCGTCAACGCGGTCTTGCCGGGGCCAACCTTGTCGGACGGATTGACCGGCATGTTCGGCAAGACTATTGCCGACACCGGCCAGACCATGGAACAGGTCACCACCGCCTTCGTCAAGGCCAAGCGCCCCAGCTCTATCATCGGGCGCATGGCGACGGTCGACGAAGTCGCCAACATGGTCGTCTATGTCTGCTCGGTACAAGCCTCGGCCACCACCGGTGCGGCGTTGCGGGTCGATGGCGGCACGGTGGATACGATCGCCTGATTGGTGCTGGTACTATGGCGAGCGCCCTGCAAACGCCCGGACTTGGC
>AEPR01000564.1 GCA_000195205.2 Oxalobacteraceae bacterium IMCC9480
GGCTCACGCTGATGGGCTGGCGACGGGTCGACATGCGGACCAACCGGCGCCATTACCAGCTATTGTCGGATGTGATGATGCGCAAGTTGCTGGACAAGGCCGAGCGCGACCGCGCACAGGCGAAGATTAGCGCCCAGAGCGAACGCACAAAGCACAAATAAAGTTGGCTGCTTATCCACAGATAAGAACCATTCTCATCTATAATCGACCAGCGCTAACGCACCATGTGCGTTCAGCCACCATCCGACGCCAGCCAGTCCGGTCTTCCTCCCGCCAGCCAGCCTTGTCCTGCAAGGACCTTTCCTTGCACTCACTGAACGGGAATGTCATGACCATATCTCAGGCCAACACCGCAGCATTGCACCTCGTCGGCATAAAGCCGACAGTTAACGCGCCCCCGGAACAATCCACGGAGGATATCGATCCGCTACTGCTCGAACCGAGCGGCGCCTCGACGCGACCGGAACTGCTGGTGTCGGCAGTATTGCACCTGATGTCGCATTACACCGCCAACAGTCAGGAAGGAGCATGCGTCAAGCTGGCGTCGGTCATCGAAAGGCATCTAAAAGCGCTAGCTGACCTGCAAGCTATCGCACCAGTACTTCGTGCGACTTGCCTGCAATTGTCCGGACAGTGGGCTGGCATCGTCGACCAGGCCATGATCAAGCCCAAAAAGCGCGGGCTGATGACACGCTTGCTGGCCGGTGCACCTTAGCAGAACGTTGTGCAGGCAAGTGACCGCGATCAGCAATTGCCTTTTTTAGCCTGTCCGGGCGGACAGTGACCACCGTCATGCCGATCGTCCCGATCGTCATAGCGATCATCATCGCGGTGCTTCTTATCCTTCTTGTCCTTCTTGTATTTTTTGCCGTCCTGTTTCCAGCCACCGCGATCGAGTCGCCAGCCATTGTCTTCCTGGCGCCATTGCGGCTGGTCGTATCGATAGTCGACCCGGTTACGTTCCCAGTGACCGCTCGACCAGACGTGCTGGTTGTTATTCCAGTTCCAGTAACCGGGGGCCCACAGATAACCGTTGCGGGGCGGCGGAACAACTTCATATCGCACTGGTGGCGGCGCATCGCCCAGGATGATATTGACGCTGACCTGAGCCATGGCCTGAGTCGGCAGGAAGGCGGCGGAGCTGAAAGCGAGCATGACCGCCGCAGCGCAAAGTATTTTTTTCATTCTGTGCTCTCTATAGGTTGACCTGTTGCCGACTATACCCAGAAATAGACAACAATCTGCATTTAACAAACCCGCTTACACCTCAGTTATTGCTGATGCGCGCGCTGCAGGCGTTTTTCAAGCCGCCGCTGCACGACTTCGAACAGCATGCTCAGGCACCAGTACAGCAAGGCCGCCGTCACATACAGCGGCAAGGGCCGGAATGTCGTGGCAATGACCTCTTTGGTCGCCAGCATCAGTTCGGTGACGGTGATGACCGAGACCAGCGACGTATCCTTGATCAGGCTGATCAGCGTATTGCCCATCGAAGGAACAGCAATGCGCAATGCCTGCGGCGCGACCACGAAACGCAAGGTTTGCACCCACGTCAGACCGAGGCTGTAACTGGCTGACCACTGCCCTGCACTGACGCCCTGGACCGCACCACGCAAGCTCTCTGACAGAAAGGCCCCGGCGTTCAGACTCAATGCCAGGATGCCGGCACTAACCGGTGAAAATTCAATGCCGATACTGGGCAATCCGTAATAAATCAGGAAGACCTGCACCAGCAATGGCGTACCGCGAATCAGGCTGACATACACCGCTGCCGGCCATTGCAAGACGCGCCACGGCTGCAGCCGCGCCATCGCCAGCAACGCCCCCAGCAGCAATCCGCCCACCATCGAGGCAAGCGCAAACAGCACCGTGTACAGCACGCCCTGGAGCATGATCGGTGCAGCCAGCGTCAGTAATTCGGTCAGGTTCATTGTGTGTCCAGCCTATCCAGTGGCAAAAAAAAATCCCCGCATCATTGTGCGGGGACCCTCACAGCACCATCCACACGCAGCTACTTCGCCGCAGGTGCCTTGCTTACATCGATGCCGAACCATTGCATGGACACCTTGGCAAAACTGCCATCGGCAATGATGGCCGCCAGCGCGGTATTCAAGGCTGCCTTGAATTGCGGATTGCCTTTGACGAACGGAATCCCCATCTGTGCCACTTCGCCGATAGGCGCACCGGCCTTGATCGGTAATGGCGACGCCTTCAGCAGATACGACACCATCAGGCTGTCGTTCAAGGCCGCATCGACACGACCGGCGGCCAGATCCTGCAAGTACTCGGGCGCTCCCGGATAGCTCTTGACATCGACCCCGGCGACGGCTTTGGCACGCTCTTCGTAATTGGTGCCCTGCCCGACGCCGAGCTTCTTGCCCTTGAGGTCATCGAGACTGGTGAACTGACGCTGTTCGTTCTTGCGCACGATCAGCTGTGCGCTCGAGCGGGTGTAGGGATCGGAGAAATCAAAGCTGGCTTCACGCTGCGGCGTTATACCGACCTGATTGAGGATCACATCGTACTTGCCGGCCGACAGACCGGCCAGGATGCCGCTCCATTCGATGGTCGTGAATTCCGGCTTGAGCCCCATTTTCGCCGCCAGCAAACGAGCCACGTCGATTTCAAAACCGCTCAGTGCGCGAGTTGTGGTGTCCCTGAAATTAAACGGCGGGTAGGTACCTTCCACGCCGACTTTCAGGGTGCCGCGCGCTTGCACGGTGGCCAGCAGATCGGCCGCATGGGCAGGGACTACCAGCCCGGAGAAGAGCAATGCTGTCATCAAGCCAGCCAGTTTTTTTGCAGGTGCTGCACGCATGAATTTCCTTGTGTTCGATGGCGAACATAATCGCAAGAGGCAGAGTGTAAAGACATGCAGCGACATTACCAACAACTTAAACGGCATGAACTTAGAGGGTGCGTCGGCAGGAGAACTCTACGGAACGGATATTTTTCACATAAATTCACTGGTAATTGCGAAACATATACCAACTAGTAGCATTCCATACGCAAATAAGCTGTTATGTTTCCGTAGGAAATAATCCGCCACCGCCGGTCAGCTTGACTGCCTCTTATTGAACCGCAAAGAACGACACCCATGTCAAGCAGGACCGAGACTATTTTCCCGACACACCTGACATCGATCGCACTGTCCGCACTCCTGCTCACTGCCTCCTCCGCCCGCGCCGACGATACCGCGACCAGCTCGATGCCGGCCTTTCTGGTCAGTGGCTTCGGCACCCTCGGCATGGCCCGTTCCAGCGAACATCAGGCCGATTACACCAACAGTCCATCGACCAAACCCAACGGCACCGGCGTAACCCGCAACTGGAGTCCTGACCTCGATACGCGGCTCGGTCTGCAAATCGCGGCGACCATCACGCCAAGGTTATCGGCGGTCTTTCAGGTGATCTCGCAGCAGCAGTACGACAACAGCTACCGGCCGACCGTCGAATGGGCCAACATCAAGTACGCCATCACGCCCGACTTCACGGTCCGGGTCGGCCGCATCGCCTTGCCGACCTTTCTCGCCGGCGACTATCGCAATGTCGGTTACGCGATGCCGTGGGTGCGGCCACCGGTCGAACTGTACAGCCGCATGATTCCGATGACGGCCAACGATGGCATCGATGCGAGCTACCGCAGCTATCTCGGTGAAGCCACCAACACGCTGCAACTGAGCTACGGCAGCGACGTGCTGCGCAGTCCCGGCCTATCGTCACCGAGCAAAATACAAAATATCGCCGGCCTGTTCAATACCTTCAGCAGCGGTCCGGCCACCTTGCGCATGTCGTACCAGCGCGGCAGGATCACCGTCCCCGCCAGCGATGCCTTCTTTGACCTGTACCGCCAATTCGGTCCGGCCGGTACGGCTATTGCCGACAACTACAGTTTCGACCACCGGCGGATTTCCTTCCTGTCGCTGGGTGCCAGTTACGATCCGGGCGACTGGTTCCTGATGAGCGAATGGGGCAGCGGCAAATTCTCGTCGGTCATCGGCAACCAGACCGCCTGGTATGCCAGCGGTGGTTATCGGCTAGGGACATGGACGCCGTACCTGAGCTATTCGACCTCGAAAAAACACAGCCCGACAAGCGACCCCGGACTCGATCCGGCGCGCTTGCCCGCCTATGCGGCCGGCAGCGCAGGTGCGCTTAATGGCGTCCTCAACAGCTTGCTCAAACCGACCACCAGTTCGACGATTTCGCTGGGCACGCGCTGGGATGTCGCCAACGACGTCGCACTCAAGCTGCAGCTTGACCACACCCGGCCAACGGCCGGTTCATCGGCCGGACTGACCAATATCGCCGCCGGTTATCAACCGGGGGCCAGCTTCAATGTGCTGAGCCTCACTGTCGATTTCGTCTTCTGATGAACCGCCGCGACCGCAAACTCTCTTGCCTGACAATGATGACCACCGGCCTTGCGCTAAGCCTGTCCTGTGCTGCGGCCATGGCCGATGTGGTGGCTGTCGTCTCGGCCAAAAGTCCATTGACCGAACTGAGCAGGAACCAGATCGCCAACCTGTTCCTCGGTAACGCCAGCATGCTGGTCAATGGCGAACCGGTGATACCGATCGACATGGCCGTCGGCACACCGCTGCGTGACGAGTTTTATGCCAGCTATGCCGCGAAGTCGCCGGCGCAAATCAGGGCGCACTGGTCGAAGCTGATTTTTACCGGCCGTGGCCAGCCGCCAAAAGAAGCCGCCAGCAGCAGCGACCTGAAAAAAATGATCGCCGACAATCCGCGCGCCATCGGCTACCTCGATCCCGGAAGGATCGATGCCAGCGTCAGGGCCCTGCTATCTCCATGAACGGATCCCGGCGGCGCGCCCTGCCCGTGCCGTTGGTCACGGTCCGGCACAGCCCGGCCGCACGCCTGCGCGCGTGGCTCTACACGATGCCCGAATCGACGATGCTGTTCCCGGCGTTTTCAGTGTGTTTCCTGGCGCTGCTCTGGATGGCGACGCTGCACTTCATCAGCGTCGAACGCGGCAATGCCGAACAGGCCGTGTCAGTCCTCAGTCGCGAGCTGGTCACGACTTATGAAGCACAGGTATTGCGTGCCTTGCGGGAGATCGACCAGACGCTGAACCTGGTCAAGTACGCCTATGAACTCAATGGACAACCCACGGTACTGCAGGAACTGAAAGCCAAAGCACTGCTGCCGTCGGAGCTGCTGTTCGTGATCCGCATCGCCGATCAGGAAGGCAAGGTGGTCGCCGACACCCGCTCTGCGCGGCCATCGAACATCAGCGACGATCCGCAATTCAGGGTCACCCGCGCCACCGGCCAATTGTCGATCAGTCAGCCCCTTCACGATCCCGTCAGCGGCGAAGCCAGCCTGCAGTTCAGTCGCCGGCTGGTCAATGCCAATGGCAACTTCGCCGGCATCGTCACGCTGTCGGTGGCCACCGATCACTTCGTGAGCGGCTACGAAGAAAGCAAGTTCGGCCGGCACGGCCTGCTCGGCATCGTCGGTGACGACGGTCGCTTCCGGGTCCGGCGCAGCGGCGACCTGCTCTCGGATGGCGAGGCGGTCGATCCGGCATTCCTGATGGCCGGTGCCGCCGGCGTCGACAGTGCCGTCCGTGCCTCAGCAGGCGTTGATGGCATCGCCCGCCAGGTCATCGCGCGCAAGCTGGTGGATTTTCCGCTCATCGTCATTGCCGGCTTGTCGGACCAGGAACAACTGGCGGACTTTGTCCGCACGCGCGATGACTATCTGCTGGGTGCTGCGGCCGGCACGGCGCTACTGATGCTGTTTACCTTGCTCCTGTGGAGCATGAGCTGGCAATTACGGTCCAGCCGCCGGCACGATATTGCCGAACGCAAGCGTACCGAACAGTCGCTGCGCATCGCCGCCACCGCCTTCGATTCGCAGGAAGCGATGCTCATCACCGATGCCGGCAAAATGATCCTGCAAGTGAACCGGGCCTTCGTCAGCAACACCGGCCATCAGACTGACGACCTGATCGGCCACAGTCTCGATCGCCTGGTGTCGGACCGCCATGATGCCGATTTCTATCTGGCGATGTGGCGCAGCGTTGATCACAGCGGCATCTGGCAAGGCGAGATCTGGCAAACCCATGCCGACGGCAGCGCCTTCCAGAAATGGCTGACCATCTCGGCAGTCAGGGACGACGCCGGTGTGCTGATCAGTTATGTCGGCTCGCAGTACGACATCACCGCGCGCAAGCTGGCCGAAAACAAGATCAACGACCTGGCCTTCTTCGATCAGCTGACCGGCTTGCCGAACCGGACCTTGCTGCAAGACCGCGTGCGCCAGCTCATGGCGAGCAGTGCCGGCAACAGCCAGCATGCCGCCTTGCTGCTGATCGATCTCGACTACTTCAAGACGATCAACGACACGCTCGGCCACGACATGGGCGACGCCCTGCTGGTGCAGGTTGCACAGCGGCTGGTGGCCTGCGTCGGAGCCGGTGATAGCGTATCCCGACTCGGCGGCGATGAATTCGTCGTGCTGCTGGCCGCCCTCGGCAACGGCAGGCCGGATGCCATGGCACGGGTCGCGACCATCAGCCAGCAGATCCTGTCTGCACTCGATCATCCGTACCTGCTCAACGGCGTCGCCCATCGCAGCACCGCCAGTATCGGCGTGACGCTATTGAACGACGACCGCTTCGCGGCCGAGGTGCTGATGAAGCAGGCCGACCTGGCCATGTACAAGTCGAAGGCCGAAGGACGCAACGCGGTGCGCTTTTTTGATCCCGCCATGGAAGCGGCAGTGATGGCGCGTGCCGCGCTCGAGCGCGATTTGCGCGCCGCCATCGAGCAGCAGCAGTTCGTGCTGCACTACCAGGCGCAAATCGCCGACGGCGATCAGCTGAGCGGTGCCGAAGTGCTGGTGCGCTGGCAGCA
>AEPR01000563.1 GCA_000195205.2 Oxalobacteraceae bacterium IMCC9480
CCCGCCGATTTACTTTCCAGCCATCCCTTGCAAAGGCAGTTCGAATGACCTTGTCCCGACTCATCGGTACCTTCGTGCGCGGCCACTGGCGCTCGTATGTTGCCGCCGGCATCATGCTGGGGCTGGTGGCGCTGCTGACCGTCTGGGTGCCGCGCAAGGTTGGCCATATCATCGATGCGCTGGTCGCCGGTCAGCTGGGCGGGATGGCGCTGCAGCAGGAACTGGCCGTGCTGGTGGCGATCGGCATAGGAATTTATTTCCTGCGGGTGGGCTGGCGCTTGCAGCTGTTCAAGGCGGCGTACCAGTTCGGCGTCGAATTGCGCACCCGGCTGTATGCGCGGCTGGCGCTGCAAGGCCCGGCGTTTTACCAGAAGCAGCGTACCGGCGACCTGATGGCGCTGGCCACCAACGATATCGATGCGGTCGAGATGGCCGCCGGCGAGGCGATGCTGGCTGGATTCGATGGCTCGCTGACTTTGCTGATGGTGCTGGCGATGATGCTGATCGGCGTCGATTGGCGCCTGACGCTGATTGCGCTGGTGCCGTTCCCGTTCATGGCGTTTGCGTTCTGGCGCATCTCGAACCAGATCCATCACGCCTCGACCGATTCCCTGAAACGCTTCAGCGACCTCAATGACCATGTGCAAGAAACCCTGTCCGGCGTGCGTACCTTGCGCGCGCTGGGGCTGGAGCAGCGCAGCGCCGTCCGCTTTGCCGAACTGGCCGAACATGCCGCCGCCGCCAACCTGCGCGCGCAACGCTGGGAAGCGGCCTACGAACCGGCAGTAGGTATTACGTTGTCAACGGCCGGCGTGCTGACGCTGTCACTGGGTGGTTATCTGGTCTGGAATAACGCACTGACGATCGGCGGGCTGACCAGCTTCACGATGTATCTGGGCCAGCTGATCTGGCCGATGTTCGCGGCCGGCTGGGTGTTGTCGCTGATCGAGCGCGGACGCGCGGCGTGGGAACGGCTGGCACCGGTGCTGGCTTTGCCGCTGTCGGTCGATGACCATGGCACGATTGCCCGTGTCGAGCCCGGCTTGCTGGTCGTCGACAAGATCGACTTTTCTTATCCGGGGCAGGGCGCGCTGGCCTTGCAGGATATTTCGCTGCGGCTCGAACCCGGCCAGACGCTGGGGCTGGTCGGTCCGACCGGTGCCGGCAAGTCGACCTTGCTGCGCATGCTGTTGCGCCAGTTCCGGCCGCTGCACGGCAACGTCGTGTGGGGCGCGCATGCGCTCGATGCGTATTCGCTTGAATCCTTGCGTAATGCAGTGAGCTGGGTGCCGCAGGAATCGTTTCTGTTTTCATCCTCGATTGCCGACAACATCGCGCTGGCGCGCCCCGGTGCCAGCCGTGCCGAGGTCGAACATGCGGCCGGGTTGGCCGCAGTGCACGACGATATCCTGCGTTTTGCGCAAAGCTACGAGACCCCGGTCGGTGAACGCGGCGTGACCTTGTCCGGCGGCCAGCGCCAACGTGTCGCGATCGCCCGCGCGCTGCTGGCCGACAGTCCGCTGCTGCTGCTCGACGATGCGCTATCGGCCGTCGATACCGGCACCGAGGCGAGCATCCTGCAGCACTTGCGCGCGGCCCGCAACGGCCGCACCGTCATCATTGCCAGCCACCGGCTCAGTGCCGTGGCCGACGCCGACCAGATCCTGGTCCTGCGCGAAGGTCGCATCACCGAACGGGGCAGCCATCAGCAATTGCTCGATGGTGATGGCTGGTATGCCAGCCAGTGGCGTTACCAGCAACTGGAGGCCAGTCTCGATGCGCTCTGAAACCCGCCAGGCCATTGCGCTGCTGCGCACCTCGGCCGCGCCGGACCGGCGTCACCTGTTCATCGGCACCGCCTGGCTGGTGCTGGCCGCCGGCCTCGAAGTGCTCGGCCCGCTGCTGGGCAAGTCGCTGATCGACAATCACCTGCTGCCGCACCAGCTCGACTGGCCGCGCATGATCGCGCTGCTGGCCGGCATCCTTGTCACCGGCTGGGTCGCCAGCATCGTCCGTTATTTTCAGCTGGCGCGCTTGTCGGGACTGGCGATGCGCTCGGTGCGGCGCCTGCGCGAATCGGTCTACGGCCATGTGCTGCGCCTGCCGATGGCGTTTTTCGACAAGGCCATCACCGGCCAGCTGGTCAGCCGCGTGACTAACGATACCGAGGCGGTCAAGAACCTGTACATCCAGGTCCTGTTCGTGATCCTCGATAGCAGCATCGTGCTGACCGGTGCGATGCTGGCGATGGCCTGGCTCGACTGGCGCCTGATGCTGGTGGTGCTGATGCTGTTCCCGGCGGTGATCGTGATCGTCTGGTTTTATCAGCGCATGAGTGCGCCGGCCGTGACCCGGGCGCGCGAACTGCGCAGCGAGATCAATGCGCAAGTGGCCGAGTCGATCGGCGGCATGCCGGTGCTGCAGGCCAGCAATGCGGCGCTGCGTTTTGGCGAGCGCTTTCGCGCTACCAATCAATTGCAGTACCACGCCCGCGTGGCCGAATTGCGCGCCAATGCGTGGCTGCTGCGTCCGGCGCTGGATTTGCTCAATGTGCTGTTGCTGGTCGGCGTGATTTACAGCTTCGGCCAGCGCCAGTTCAGCGGGCTGGAAGTCGGCGTGCTGTACGCGTTCGTCAGCTACATCGCCCGCGTGGTCGATCCGCTGATCCAGATCACGCTGCAGTTCAGCCAGTTGCAGCAATCGGTGGTGGCGGCGGCGCGGGTCAACACGCTGCTCAATGAACGCCAGGTGGTTCCCAGCCGCAGCAATGAGCGCATCAGCGCGGGGGCAGTCTCGATTCGTAATCTGCGCTTCGGCTACGCGCCAGGTCAGGACGTACTGCACGACCTTACTCTCGATGTTCCAGCCGGTGCGTTCTATGGCGTGGTCGGCCACACCGGCAGCGGCAAGTCGACGCTGCTCAGTCTGCTGCTGCGCTTTTATACCGCGCAACACGGCAGCATCGCCATCGACCGGATTCCACTGGGCGCGATCGGCGACGAAGCCTTCCGGGAAGATGTCGGACTGGTGCCGCAAGAGCCATTCCTGCTGGCCGCCAGCGCGCGCGAGAACATCGACATGGGCCGAGGCTACAGCCAGGACCAGATCGAAACCGCCGCCCGCGCTGCCAAGGCCCACGACTTCATCCTGGCGCTCGAAGAGGGTTACGACACCTCGCTCGGCGAAGGCGGCGCGCGCCTGTCAACCGGCCAGAAGCAGCTGATCGCCGTGGCCCGCGCACTGGCCGGCCAGCCGCGCATTTTGTTTTTGGACGAAGCCACCTCGCACATCGACAGCGAAACCGAGCAAGTGGTGCAGGCCGCACTCGATGAATTGCGCGGCAGCGTCACGCTGATCGCCATCGCGCACCGGCTATCGACCATCCGCGATGCCGACCGCATCATCGTGTTGAATCACGGCCGCATCGACGAGCAGGGCACGCACGACGAGCTGATGGCGATCGACAACGGGATTTATCAGAAGCTGTATTTGTTGCAGCAATTGACGGACTAAGCTGGCGCAAGAGAAATTCGCAGCGCTCGCTGCGAGTTTTCATTTTTACAACTGAATCGGTCGATTATTGACCGACTTCAAAAATATCATCCCTTCCAAAACACTCTTTTTGCCGTAGCGCCGCGCTTCGCTACGATGGCACGATTGGTTTCAAAAAAGCCAATTCTCTTCGTTGTCGTACCCGTTCAATCACCCATTTACTTAATTTCAACCCGGCTGGAGCATCCATGTACCGAGGCAGTCAGTTCCAGCGCGGACAAGCGCTGATCTACGGCATATTCGTCCTGATGGGCGGATTGACGGCGCTGTTCTTCCTGTTCAATACCGGCCAGCTCAGCAGTGAAAAAACCAAGCTCGTCAACACCGCCGACGCAGTCGCCTACAGTGCCGGCGTAATGCAGGCCAGGGCGCTTAATTTTGATGCTTACAGTAATCGGGCGCTGGTGGCTAATGAGGTGCTGGTGGCGCAGATGGTTAGTTTGTCTTCTTGGGGGCAGTATGTGTCGACGCATGCGAATAATCTGGCACAGGTATTTCCTGAATGCGTGAATCCCTACACTGCGCTGGCTAGCGCTATGTACAACTATGACGCGATCTACGGTCTTTACTGCTACCTGGTATCGACCTACGCTGCCGACGTACTTGATTTAGTAGGTCAAGGTGTTACGCAATTATCAGTTGCAGCGATCGCCCCCATCGAAGCCAGCAAAACAGCAATCCTGTCCTCTCAGGCACTGTTGCATGCTCCAGCCTATTTGCAGAATGCCAGCCTGCGCGTGATGCAGGAAGTCGCTGATCGTAACTATGCTGGCGATGGTGCAGTGACTGTTGCCACCTTCGCTGGAAAACCTTCGGCCACCACCTCCGGAGCGACAGATGTACTCAATGGTTTTACGACGCGGTATTCAGATGCTGCTCGGGTGCGCTTTGCTGAAGTTGCCAAGCTTGCTGCCTATTCGGATGAGTTTGTTCGTGAGCGTAACTGGACTTCAGAAGCAGTGGCGCCCCCCCCTAAAGAATGGAAGTGTGTCGGGAAAAATCTTAAAAATTCCGTTAAGAGACGCGGCGGCACTGAATTGATCAACCTGGACGAATGGAAGGCAGAAGATACAGAATCCTTTTGGCGAGTTACCAATGCCGGTGGAATTAATTTAGATTGCAACATAAGAGAGCATGTCATCGGCTACGGTGAACAACAAGCCCATCCCTCCGACAAGGATCAGGATGAATCCAGGGCACGGCTCGGGGGGTCTCCTGCAACCAACCCCCGAGCTAGTCGTGCTGCTTCCTCTACGGAGTCGACGGCCTACACCGGGTTGCCTTCGTTCTATGATCTTGCCGCTCTCGATCCCGCTGTCGGTGATCCTGTAATGCAATTTCGCGTCCGGCTGACCCGCAACGCCTCCAACACACGGACCTCTGCAGGGACGTCGACCATCGCCAGCACACCGCGCCTGAACAACTTTCAGAACAATTTCGCCGATGGCGTGATGACTGCCGTGGTAGGTGGCGAAGTGTATTTCGAACGCCCTTTGACGGTTCCTAATGACCCAACACAGGGCAATTACAACCAGTACGCAGAAAAAATTGGCAGTCACGACAAGCGTGAAATCGGCAGCCTGTTCAATCCTTACTGGCAAGTCCGACTTGCCGGGAACGGGCCGTAACCGGATCCATGCAGCAGGACCAAATTGATCATGACGTGCACAGACGATTTTCGGAGAAGTGATGGGTGATGCAATCGTAATAACCAGACGAAGCATGGCGGTATTCATGTTGCTGACGGTATCGTCAACCGCCAAGCTTGCATTTGGCGCCACCAATACCAATAGTTTGGTTCAAGTGGTACATGTGCATCTGGTCGGCGAGGTAGCCCCTGTCTTCCATAAAAGGCTGATGGATCTGCGCATCAGACAGTGTGCAATGCAGGGCACGCCGGTTGCGCCACCGCCGCCTCGGACGCCATTGCACGCAACGATAGCGGATAACTACTATGCAACGGGCGGCATGTCTTCCTATAACGAAACCAAGATTTACATGGTCGACCTTGACTGCCGCCTTATCCGCAAAGATACGTTGAAGATCACAACGTGGACTGCATTAGGAGTTTGCAGTACCGATCGAGAGACAAAGCGTTCAACGGGAGAATGCAATGTCGATATAGCCTCGTTGGCAATCCCGCCTGATCCAAAAGCCCTTCGCAAGAATGTCTTACTGAATGGCGAGTCAAAAGTGATTGCTGGCCATCAATGTACTTTTTTGAATAACCCTTCAATTGCCCCCTTCCGAAGCTGCATAGCTAGAGAGGGAATTTTTGCCAATGTGGTGACTAGAAAGAGCATGTCATATGGCGCAACGCTCAGGATAGAACACAGGGATCCGTCAGCAGAAGACCCGAAGATAATCACTACCGAAGCCACCGAAATCCACACCAACGTGATGATCCCGCTCACCACCTTCGCCCCCCAGCTATCCGGTAAATACAAAATCATTTCCACCTCGCTCCCGAAAACGGAGAACGACGAATGATCAGCCTCGCCCATCCCGCAACCGCCTCCCAGCGCGGTCAATCCGTCGTCGAATTCCTCGTCATCTCCGTCGCGCTCATCCCACTCTTCCTGCTGTTCCCGATGATCGGCAAATACCAGGACATCCGTCACGCAACCCAGATGGCGAGTCGCTATGCGGCGTTCGATGCGACCACGCGCAACGATATCCAGAGCGTCGATGGCTGGAAGCCGGAAGCGCAGCTGGCTGATGAAGTACGGCGGCGGTTTTTCAGTAACAGTGATGCGCCTATCAAGACCAATGATGTCGCCGGTGACATCGATGCCAACCGCAATCCGGCCTGGCGTGATCCGTACAACAATCCGCTCATTGCACGGTTCAGCGATGTCGGTCTGTCCTTTGGCAATGGCAGCAGCACGCATGCCGGTGGCTTCAGCGGTGCCTCAGACAGTGCACCGTTCAACCGCGTGCCAGTGGCCAATGCCGGCGCGATGGGCTTGCAGGCTCCCGGTATCTACACCGCCAATGTCTCTGTGAAATTAGCCAACTTGCCGGCAGGGATCAAGAGCGTCGTTCCTTTCGACACGATTGACTTATCGATGCAACGGCACACCAGCTTGCTGTTCGAGCCATGGAGTTCGCCATCGCCGCAAGAAACTGAAAACCGCTTTGGCAGGCTGGCACCTGTCAACAGCGTGCTGTCGGCACTGTCGCCGATCATTGACTTGGGGGTGGGCCTTGTCGACATGTTCAAAGTCAGTCCACCCGAATTCGGCAACCTGCAAAAGTGGCGTGATGCCGTCCCGCAGGACCGTCTGATACCGGTCGAGTAAATCATGCCCACACCATTGCGTTACTGCTTGCTGTCGATTCTGGCCTGGCTCTTTGCCAGCGCCACGGCGTTGGCTGCAAGCGTATGGCCAAGCCCGACCTTACCCACCGGGCTTGACACCTTTCCCATCGCGGAGCAGATGACCGTCAACGGTTTGCCGATGCGAGTGAAAGGCTTCGTCTCGTCGCGCCGTCCCGCCGATTTGCTCGACGCATTCCGGCGCTCGCTCGGCCAGCCGCTGGTCGAAAGTACCGCGGCCGGCAAGCCGGTGCTGGGTCGGGCCGAGGGCGGTTTTTATATCACGGTACAAGTTGAAGCCGCCGGTGCCGGCAGCAAAGGCATCGTCGCGGTGACCGACCTGGCGACGATGGCCAGGGATCATGCGCAAGGGCAGGGTGCGGATGCGCGCTGGCTCGACCGTCTGCCGGCCGGGTCCGTTATCAGCAGCCAGATGAGCTCGCAGGAAAATGGCCGGCAGGCGCGCCACATGGTGATCCTCAACCGCCAGGCCGAGTCGGTCAATCGTGATGCCTTGCTGCGCCTGATGACGGCCGATGGCTACCAGCTCGAGCGCGAAATCGGTGCCGATGCCGCAGCGCAGCGCAGTCTGCCGGCGCAACTCGCGGATGCCCGCACGCTGTATTTCAAGTCGCCAGGCAAGGACGCGATGGCCGTCATCAGCCGCAGTGGCGAGCTAACCTCGATCGTGTTGAACACGACAATGACCTTGCAAGGACTCCAATGAAGACGCTGTTTGTTCGTCGGCCATCAGGCCAGTCGATGGTTGAGTATCTGGTCGTGTGCGGTGCGCTGGTGCTCGCACTCGGCATCGGCATGGGTCCGGATAGCAGCCTGCTAAAACTGATGGAAGCTTTCCGGACCGCCTATCAAAATTACAGTTACTCACTATCGCTACCAGAATGAACATCATCGAAATCGCCGGCATTCCCGGTTTGCGTGTCGCCGTGGCCAGCACGTTCTGGCAACGCCTGGTCGGATTGCTCGGCAAGCGCCGCCTTGCCTACGACAGCGCCTTGTTGCTGGTTCCCTGCAACAACATCCATACGGCCTTCATGTGCTTCGCCATTGATGTCGTCTTCATCGATCTGACCGGGACGGTGGTGGCGATCTATCCGCGCTTGCGACCGTTCGGGATTGCCGTGGCACCGGGCGCTTACGCCTGCCTTGAGCTCTGTGGCGGCGCGGCCGAACGGTATGGACTGGCGG
>AEPR01000562.1 GCA_000195205.2 Oxalobacteraceae bacterium IMCC9480
GCGGGAGTAAGAGCTTTATAAAACGGCTCACTGGTAGCCGGATCAATGTCAATATATTTTTGAAGAGTATCTTTTGCCGGCTCACCCTCCGAAACCTTACCAGCGACAAACCCTTTGAACTGTGCGAGTTCACTGTTTGGGTTAGCCATCGCGCTCTTGATGGTGGCAGCGTCCCATGTGCTTGAAGACCCGTCAGGAACACCAGCACTAGCTGTCTTCTTAACAATCTCATCCACAGGATCGCCCTCCTGCTGAGACTCACCCCATTTGAATTCACCGGGTTTGTCTGGATCTGCCTGATAGTTTTCGAAGTTCTTTTTGGTATAGCTGCAGTCCTTATACCCAGTATCATTAACATCAATTCTTGCCATCTGCCCAGGCCGCTCTTCAAGAAACCACTTAAGAGCTGCAATTGTTTCCGGCTTCAAACCGTTGCTTGAAGATTCGTCAACAGCTTTCTTCATTTCCTTCCTGGTTACCGATTCACTTCCTCCATATTTAGTCCAAAAAGCTTCGTCGCCCGCAATGACTCCAGCATTAGATTTTCCTGTATTTATATCATCCGTTGTCAAGGCCGGTTTACGGTCGGCTATCGCTTTATCAAGTACTGCTTTCATGACTCCTGCTGACTCACCTTTGAATTGATTCGTGACAGTACCATTAGCTCCCAGTCCCGCTGTTTGAAAAATATCGCGCTTTTGGTCCTGCGTCGTTACCCCCCAGAGGCGCTGCCAGAAAGTGGGTTTTCCTTGGGCCGCTTCCGTAGAATTGTCGTCGTTCGGCGTTTCAGTCAGATGCACCGTTGCATCTCCGATATCCTTATTATCAAGGAGCACCGTCTCTCTGCCGCCGCCATGATATTCAACTACAGAGCCGGATTCTGAAACGATAATGTCGTCGTTTTTAAGTGTAAACTTATCTACATCACCAACAACTTTATGTGTCCCGTCTGTACTAAAAACTATGTCCGTCGACTTCAAAGGATTTTTAGCGGTAGTAATGTTGCTGGTCGCATCCATTTTTTGCTCCTGTAATTAAATTCAATAAACCGGAATAATTTAAAACTTACTCAAAGAACCTTTTTCATCTCAATGGCGAAACTTGTGATCGATAGCAAAATTTTAAACTGGCTCTTTGACGGTATATCGCTTTACTGTGTGTGCGACGGTATGCAATACCCATACAAACCGAGCATCAACACCAACCAATAGCGGTTTCTGATAGGTAGCAAAACCACGAACAAACGTTCCCCACCGGGGCAATATTTATCGCGCGGAAAAGAGCGGTGGGCATGGCCGCACGCATGCCAGCCATGCGTTACAAACGCAGTAATAAAAACAGGAAAGAACCAGGCATCCACCAGGACGGCAGCTGCAATCAAACATC
>AEPR01000561.1 GCA_000195205.2 Oxalobacteraceae bacterium IMCC9480
CCCGTCTGGGGCTGGGGTTTTTAACGCTGTTGTTACTGATGCTGGTCGTCACCGCCGTCGGCGTGCAGCAAATGAATGCATTATCCGACCGGATCAGTTTCGTGACCGACGTGGGTGACGTCAGGGTGGCAACGCTCAACAGCGTCCAGTCAGCCATCGACCAGCGTGCCATCGCTGCGCGCAATCTGGCACTGGTCGATGATCCGCTTGCCCAGAAAGTCGATGTCGACCTGGTCAAGAGTAGCCAGGTCAAGGTCGATCAGGGACTGGCCTTGCTGGGAACGCTATTGAGCGATCAGGTCACCGCCACCGATGAAGACCGCCAGATGCTGGAAAAATTGCGGGCACTGGAAGCACGCT
>AEPR01000560.1 GCA_000195205.2 Oxalobacteraceae bacterium IMCC9480
GCGGACAAGCCTGGTCAGCGGTGACCGCCCCATCCGCCACGTCCGCCACCGTAACCACCGCGACCACCGTAGCCGCCCCGGAAGCCGAATCCGAAATCCAGGATAACGGGCGGGCCGACATAGACGGGCTGCGGGGCCTGGTAGTACACGGGCCCGGAGGAATAGACCGGGCCGGGTTGCGAATAAGACGGTTGCTCGTAATAGCCGTTGTAACCGGGCGGCGGACCGTAGACAGCGCATCCCCCGAGTAAGGTAGAGACCGCTCCCAGCAAAATCAATGATGCGGGTTTCATGATGGACTCCTTTGAATTGGCCAGTATAGAAATCGACTTTGCCGGGATCGCGCTATTTACGTTTGATTACAGTGTGCCGGAGAACGCTACTTCGCGTTGCGCGTGATTTGTCTCGGTCGGAACGAACTGAAACCCGCCGCTGCAGGATGGCAGGGCGGGTTTCATGGAAGGAGTCCGGTCAGCGTTTTGGTCGCGTTGCGGGTGCCACGCCGGAGCGCTTCAGATAGCGGTAATAGTCGCTGTCAGTGGTGAGGATCATCACCGAATTCTTGTTCTGCTCTTCCTTGTACGATTCCAGCGTACGTGAAAATGCATAGAATTCCGGGTCGGCGTTATAGGCATCGCCATACACGCGCGTTGCCTTGGCGTCCGCATTACCCCTGACTTCCTGAACCTGGCGATAGGCGCTGGAGCGGATCTGGCTCAAGTCCTTTTCCATCTCGCCGAGGATTTCGGCGCTGCGGCCTTCGCCTTCGGAGCGGAACTGGGCGGCGATCCGCTTGCGTTCCGAGATCATCCGCGCGTAGACCCCTTCGCGCACGCTCTCGATGTAGTCGAGGCGCTTGATGCGCACGTCAACCAGTTCGATGCCGTATTGCGGGATGATTTTGCGGGCTTCGGCCAGGATGGTACGGGTAATTTCCTCGCGGCCACGTACGATTTTCTGCTCCAGTGCATCGCGCACTTCGCTGGGCACCTCGTCCATGATCTCGCCTTCGGGCACGACCCACGATGCGCTGCGCACCAGTTCGCGCAGTTCGCTGCCCGACACCTGATCGCGCACTACCGAATCAATGATGTCATCAAGACGCGAGCGGGCACCGGCTTCGGAAGCGACGCTTTCAAGGAAAGTCTTGGCGTCGGCGATGCGCCAGCGCGCGGTGGTATCGATCCAGATGAACTCGCGGCCCTTGGTCGGAATCTGGTTCGGCGAGCCATCCCAGATCAGCAAGCGCTTCTCGAACACGCGCACATCCTGAATGAGCGGCACCTTGATGTGCAAGCCGGCCTTGGTCAGCGTTTCTCCGACCGGCTTACCGAATTGAACGATGACCGCTTGCTGGCCTTCCTGCAGCGTAAAGAACGTGCCGGAAAAGCCGATGACGGCCGCTAGCACGATGACGCCGATGCCGATGTTGATGGCTTTCTTCATGGTTGTGTCCCTCCTTGGGTTACCGCAGGCGTACTTGCGGGTGCGCTGCCCGCCGTGACGGGCGTCTGGCCGCCTTCCATGCGCAACAGCGGCAGCATGGCTTTCTGGTCGCTATCGACGACGTACAGGGATTTGGCACCGGGCAATAGCGTACTCATCGCTTCCAGATACAGGCGTTGCCGCGTCACTTCGGGTGCCTTGCGGTAGTCGGCCAGGATGGTGGTGAAGCGGGTTGCTTCCCCTTGCGCCCGGTTGACCCGCTCGACCGCATAGCCTTCGGCTTCGCTGATGGTCCGGTTCGCTTCGCCGCGTGCCTGCGGGATTTCACGGTTGGCGCGTTCCTGAGCCTGATTGATGATGCGTTCGCGGTCCTGGCGCGCCTTGTTGACTTCATTGAACGCCGGCTTGACAGGATCCGGCGGCGTCACATCCTGCAGCTCGACCGTCACCAGCCGCACACCGGTGCGGTAACCGGTCAGCAGGCGCTGCATTTCTTCCTTCACTTCGGTTGATACGGCAACCCGTCCCACGGTCAGCACATCGCTCCCGAGGCGGTTACCGACTACCTGGCGCATCACGGCTTCTGCCGTGTCCCGGATGGTCTGGCGCGAATCGCGCACCTGGAACAGAAACTGCACCGGGTCTTCGATCCGGTACTGCACGATCCACTGCACATCGATCACGTTCAAGTCGCCGGTGAGCATCAGCGACACTTCCTTGAACTTGGTTTTTTCAGCGGCGTACTGGGAGCGCTCGCCGGCCCCGGTGGAGGTCGTGAGGAAGCCGAATTCTTCTTTCAGGACGCGTGCGGTGGGGACCATCCTGGCGCGTTCTATGCCGATCGGAAATTTGTAATGCAAGCCGGGACCGACGGTTCGGTTGACGGCACCGAAACGCTGGACGACACCGGTTTCTTCCGGCTGCACAGTGAACCAGCTCGACATCATGAACGCCAGGAATACTAATCCGGCAATGACGAGCGCAATGCGCCGAACGCCGAATCGCGCCGCGCGCTGGCGAAAATCTTTGGCCATATCGTCTATATCTGGTGGTGGCATGGGTCGTCTCCTTGAGTGTGGGGCCGCTATTGCCGGCCCGATGAATCATTGAAATATCAGCGGGTATGCCAGCCGATGCGTGAGCTGCCGTGCGCGCCGTCTGGCGGAGCAACATGGCGCGTGGGAGGATGCCGGTCGTGGCGATGCGTCGCGTGCCCGGCTACTGCACAGGCACTGGTGACGGGTGGAGAAGGACCGCAGGGAAGACGTCTGGTCTGGCTTGTCTGAACGCTGTTGCATCAAATGTATCAAATGTAACAACAGTCATACTCATCGATATGCCGGGTCATGTCAACCCGCGAGGACATTGAAAAACAGAGGCAAAGTGTCGAAAATGAATACTTTTGCTATTTTTCCGAGGTCTATCCGATGACGTGTGGTGCATGGGCTGTCTCAAATGCACGCGTTCTCCGGGCATTCCCGCCCGCGAAAATCGCAGCACGAAAAAATGATTTCGCGGATTGCTTTACAGTGAGGTCATTGCAATTATCCGGTCACCCGCATGAACTCCCCTTCCAACGCCTCCGCCCCTGTCAGTGTTTTCTTTGATGGTTCCTGCCCCCTGTGCCAGCGTGAAGTCCGCATGTACCGGAAGATCCCGTCGACCGTGCCGATCAGCTGGATCGACGTCTCTTCCGACCTGCCGGAAAACACCACCGGACGCAGCTGCGCCCAACTGATGTCCCGTTTTCATGTGCGGACTGCAGACGGTGTCGTGCTCAGCGGCGCGCGTGCTTTCATCGCGCTGTGGCTGCTGTTTCCGAGCTGGCGCTGGTTGGGACGGATTGGGTCGCTGCCGCTGATGCCGTCGATTCTCGAGGGGGCTTATCGGGGATTCCTGCTGGTCCGCCCGGGAATTCAGTGGGTATTCAGGAAAATCTATCCTGATCCGATGCCGGGGAAATAATGATTTTTCCGCCGGAAACGGCGGAGGTGGGCTGGCACAAAAAAACCGCGTTCTCGTGATGAGAGGCGCGGGTTTTT
>AEPR01000559.1 GCA_000195205.2 Oxalobacteraceae bacterium IMCC9480
TAAGCTGCATTGCTGACTAAAAAGCCCCTGTCGCAATCTGCGCCAGGGGCTTTTTTTCCTACCCGATTCATACCGCTACCGGTGCCTTGATATGCGCATCCGGCGTGTACCCGGTAATCTCGAAATCCTCAAACCGGTAATCAAAAATCGATGCCGGCTTGCGCTTGATGACCAGCGTCGGCAGCGCTTGCGGCGTGCGCGTCAATTGCAGATCGACCTGCTCCATGTGATTCGAATACAGGTGGCAATCGCCGCCGGTCCAGACAAAATCACCGACTTCCAGCCCGGCCTGCTGCGCCATCATGTGCGTGAGCAGCGCATACGAGGCGATATTGAATGGCACGCCCAGAAAGATATCGGCGCTGCGTTGATACAGCTGGCACGACAGCTTGCCGTCGGCCACATAGAACTGGAACAGCGCGTGGCAGGGCGGCAGTTTCATGTTCGGGATGTCGGCGACGTTCCAGGCCGACACGATCATCCGGCGCGAATCGGGATTGGTCTTGATCTGGTCCATGACTTGCGTGATCTGGTCGATGTGGCTGCCGTCCGGCGTCGGCCACGAGCGCCATTGATAGCCATAGATCGGCCCGAGGTTGCCGTCGGCATCGGCCCAGTCATCCCAGATCGAGACGCCGTTTTCTTTCAGGTAGGCGATGTTGGTCGCGCCATTGAGAAACCAGATCAGTTCGTGCAGGATGGATTTGAGGTGCAGCTTCTTGGTGGTCAGCAGCGGGAAGCCATCCTGCAGCGCAAAGCGCATCTGATAGCCGAATACCGAGCGCGTGCCGGTGCCGGTGCGGTCGGTTTTTTCGGTGCCATGTTGCTGGACATGGCGCATGAAGTCGAGGTATTGGCGCATCGGGGAAGCCTGAAAAAAGGATGTGTGATTGTAGCGCACCCCGCAATGTCGCCTTACCGTGCCGGCCTCAGAGCGTGCTGACTTTTCTGAGCACGGCCTTCGCGGCCTCGTCATCGAGCATGCTGTCGCTCAGAAACGGGTGCGCAATTGCCTCGGCGGACTCGCTGCGCTCGTTGATCAGTTTTTGCATGAACTGGCTGTAGCTGGTCCTGGCTGAATACGTGCCTGGTTGGCGGATCGGATGACCTTGCGTGGTTTTGGCGTTGCGTTGTGCGGGAAACAAGCCCGTGTTGGGCGGAACGGGGAGAAGGGTCTCCGTATTGAGCATGGCCTTGTCCCTGCGGAGGTAAAGGCTTCTGTTGGCATCGAATGCCACATCGCCTTCGATGCTGCGAAGCAGGGTGGCGCCGACCGTCAGGACATCGCTGCGTTCGCTCACTGGCTGTAGCGCCCGCGCTTCCGGAGAGATATACAAGCGCGTGCCAGCCACCGCATTCTGACCTTTGCGGCACGCCACGCCAAGGTCGATGACAACGGGTTCTCCGCTGCCGGCGTCGATCAGGTAGTTGGCCGGCTTGATATCGTTGTGGACGATGCCGGCCTGGCCCAGATGCGCGGTGACCGCCAGCAGCCGTCGGGCAATCAGCTGGTTGGCGCTCCAGTATTCGGCGCTGGAAATTTTTCCTGATTGCCACGCGCCACGCAAAAGTGACGCTATGTCGTCGCCGGTTTTTCCGGTAACGACATCCATCAGCAAGGTGCGCTGCGCACCACTCGTGCAGGGCAGTCTGGCAATGCCATACACGTTGAGCAGATTCGGATGCGGTCCGGCGCGTCGATAAACGGTCTGGTAAGCGTCCAGTTCTTCGCGCAATTCATCAACCGGAATGCCGTTGCGGGTCGGCTGGCCCAAACTGGATTTTCCGGCGAATAGGTCACCATTGTGCGCGCGATACAGCGACACCCCGCCCGATGCTCCCCTGGCGATATCTTCCTGTTGCAGCGAAAAGTCGCGCAGCAAAACATGTTGCTTGATCAGTGCCGGTTCGTCGCCTTCCAGAATGGTCGTGTGATTGTCGTTGTCCGGGCAATACCATCCGGCCTTTTCTGCGCAGTCGATGATGAAGTCCTGCATTCCTTTTTTCAATGCGTAGAATTCCTGTTCCGTCTCGCTGTCGTGACAAGCGTGTTCTGCGCAATGCTGATCGATCTCCGCGTTGGCACGCCGGTTTTCCGCAAAAATTGCTTTTTTAAATGTGTCAGGAGTCATCACACCTGAGCACGCCGCTTGCGACAAGGTCATGTCGATGCGCGCGAGCACCGTGGCTTGCAGCTGGCTGATAAAAACGGCTTTTGGATGGCGGGTGTCGGTGACAGGCAAGGAAGCGGACCTCGTGGTCTGATCGAGCCCGACGACGGTCGATTTCGTGGTCCTCTCTGTCACGGGCAAGCTCGCTGTTTTAGCCAGTGACTGTCTCAGGCTGGCGGCCTGTCGTGCTGCTTGTGACGAAGGTAACGGCGG
>AEPR01000558.1 GCA_000195205.2 Oxalobacteraceae bacterium IMCC9480
CACCTGCCTATGCCACAGGATCAGCCAGCCGAGGTTGCGCTCTCACTGCCTGATGCGCGGCTGTAGGCAAATCCTTACTGCCCCTCCAGCTTGCGCATCACTTCGATCGTGTTCATGAACGCCGCCTTCTACATCTGTGATAAAACCACCCCACGTTATTCACTCACACCGCCCCCATGAAACTAGCCACCTGGAACGTCAACTCCCTCAAAGTCCGCCTGCCGCAAGTGCTGCAATGGCTGGCCGACAACCCGATCGATGTGCTCTGCCTGCAAGAGACCAAGACCATCGATGAAAAATTTCCGCAGGCCGAGATCGAGGCGGCCGGTTATCACGTCGCGTTCAGCGGCCAGAAAACCTATAACGGGGTGGCCATCCTGTCGAAGCAGCCGATGACGGACGTGGTGCGCAACAATCCGCATTTTGCCGACGAGCAGCAGCGCCTGATCGCCGCGACCATCGATGGCGTGCGCGTGATTTGCGCGTATATCCCGAACGGGCAGGCGCCGGATTCTGACAAGTATCAGTACAAATTACGCTGGCTGGATGGCTTGCAGCAATGGCTGGCGCTGGAGATGGCGGCGCATCCGAAGTTTGCCTTGCTCGGCGATTACAACATCGCCCCGGAAGACCGCGACGTCCACGATCCGGCCGCCTGGGTCGGGCAGATCCTGGTGTCAGAGCCGGAACGCGCCGCCTTCCAGCGCATGATCGCGCTGGAACTGACCGATGCGTTCCGGCTGTTCGAGCAGGCAGACAAACTGTTCAGCTGGTGGGATTACCGGCAGATGGGATTCCGCCGCAATGCCGGCATGCGGATCGACCATATCTTGCTGTCGAAGGAGCTGGCGGCGGCCTGCACGTCCTGCGTGATTGACAAGGTGCCGCGCAAATGGGAGCAGCCGTCGGATCACACGCCGGTGGTGGCGACGATAGCGTTGGGCTGATCGGGGTCGAGGCGGTAACCGAAGTCGGTATCTCGGGGAGGTACCGCGACTAGCGCTGTCGAGTGGAATATAAGCCCTTTGGGTCTTCTCCCCCGTCTGGTAGCAGGCTGGAAAGATCGGTAAGTACGAGCTCGATTAAGTTCTTCGCAGTCGTTGTATCGCGATTATTGGAAAGACGTTCCGAAATGATTTTATCGATCTTGTTCACCAGCTCTTTGTTGCTATCGTGTCCCGGCTTTTTTTCATCGTTGTAATGATGAAAAATAATCTCATTCACTCCGACGACTTTCGCTGCCAGCATTTGTGCTGCCGTGGAAATCACCAGATTGTTAGCGAATGCGCCGCAGCCGAACTGGCCGGTATGAATACGTAAGTCCCGCTCATTGCCTGCATTATTTTTCGCCATTGCAAAGCCGGCATGTGCAGTTGAAAAAATATCCATGAACGCGGAATCAATTTCCGTCTCTTTTGCTTGTTTCCAATCTGGCCTGACTCTTTTCCCGCCGGCATCGCGACTGTGATTCGGCGCAGCAATCGCGAGCCAATTTGTCTGCAGGCAGTCGTCTATTTTTTTATAGGTTTCACCTATTAATTCATCTTTATCAAGGTCTGCCGCTTTGCCGCCGTAAGATAAAAAATTCGCTACGCGTTCGGCACCTTCAATCAGAATAGGAGCCGGTGCATTGTTGTCAGGCCGCCTCGTCAAGAAGTTGCGTCCGTAAGAATAGTGCGCCGGAAATTCCTTTTCTTTTTTAAAAAAATTGTCATTGGTCAGATGAGCAAGTGCAGTCATGCCTTCCTCTTGCGCGTAGCTGGCAATAGCACCCAATCCGACATTCTCGGTGAACACTATCTCCTCTTGTGCGAAGTTATTGTCACGCTTCCAGCTCCCACCCAGACAGGAATTTGCGAAGTCGACATGCACTTCATAGACCGGTTTCCGGGGCACAGGCTGGGAGACAGATGCCGCTCCAGCTCCAGGACTTTTCTTTGACGCAAAATAGAAGTCCGGATCGCTGCTGACCTTGCATTGGTCAGGGTCGCCAATTTCCTTTTCCAGATGATTGCCATCGCGGTATGAGTCAACCGTCGCCGCCTTTGAAAAGAATGCCTTCAGCGGCGGTTCCGCTACCGGTGCGTTCGCGTGACTTCGGTGTTCTGCATACAGTATATTTTGTTGCTTGAATAAAGCTTCCTTCTTTGGATTTAATTCGAACATCGCTAAATCCGGCAGGGTTTTACAAGGAAACAAATAGGATTCGTAGGTATCTCCTGGCTTAGATAGTAATTCCGGCTTCAAAAGAGCTGCTCGGAAAGCATTTATCCTAATGTCCTTGTCATTCGAATTAATGTTTTCCTTCAACACATTAAATAACGCTTTTGCTTCTAATGAATTACCAAAAAGACTCATGGAACGAATGGCGGTTGAAAATGCCTTATCGTCAGCCGAAGATAGTATCCATGGATAATTCGACGGTTCAATACCGGCGGATTTTACGACTACACTTCCGTTTAATACGAGATTACCTGCCTTTAAGGTTCGATTAAATTGATCTGTAATATTTTTTATTATTTCTGGATTATTTCTGCACTCCAAAATATTATCTACAGCTAATAAATTTTCTGGCTTCGATAAATCTTCCAATATTTTTTGAGTAATAATGATCTCGTCTTCGACTGAGGGGATGCTGAGACCTTGCAAAACGTCATCGTAAGGCTGCGGAGGCGTCTCGCCTTGCCTCGAAGTACTCGCCACATCTCGCAAGCTCTGCGCTACCGCACTTGCCCCAGGGCTATCGAGACTCACCCTGCGCGGCGACACGCCCTGCAACTTCTCTTCCAACGCCTTGTACAACTCCCACAACTGCGCCTCCGAATGCACAAAATGCGGACTACGGAACTCGCGCCCCTCGTCGATGGTGGGCTTCAATGCTTCGCGTAACTGAGCTTTGTCTCTCACCGTGCCCCCCTCTATTTGTCGGCAAATTTCCCGATACGTCATCAGGACCGCATTCCGGCCATAGCCGGCGGTGCTGAGTATCAGCGGATCGCACTGATCAAGTGGATTCTCGTTTACCGATGGGGGTTGGTGCATATCCAGCAGCTTGCTTGCGCGATCGATCTGACGTGCGTCCAACAATTTATTGGTGAACTTATAGCCCGCTTGTACTAGCGGGATGGTCAGTGAGTGGGTCGGAGAATCGTTGTCGGTGACCGTCAAACTAAAAGACCTGCCATCCTCGCTACCGTCATGGTTTTGCGAAATACTGGTCAGGCTATAACGCCCGTTGAGTTCTATGGGATTGCTTTCATTTTTGTCCAACATCTCCTGAAGCATCACCGCCATTGTTTTGCCCTTTGAATCCTCGCCAAAGCGATGCGCCTTGGTGGAAACGAACTGAAAAACACCCTGTCCGGATTCAACTCCCTGCAGCACAAAATTCTTGCACGAGGCTTCGTCGGAAGGCGACTGTCCCACTGCGTAATTGCGTCCATTGGTCGTGAGCATGTGGGCATGGATTTTCGGGCCCTTGCCGGGCTCTCCGACCGAGATCGTCTTTTCGTTCTTGACGCATTGGATTTCAGTCAAATTAGGCTGAACAGTCGTTGGGTCATAAAAAGTGACTGGGACTCGCTACATCACGTTTTCTTTTAGCGTCGTCCACAGCGTTGCTATGTACTCGCGTACACCTGGTGACCGGGGCGAGCTAGAAGGTGTGTTTCCTGATGGGGTGTTGGAACGGGTAGAAAAGGAGCGGCGAGGGGTAGCAACGCGAGGAGGCATGAGTTAATCCCAAAAAAAACCGGCGCGCGGCGCCGTAACGGGATCAATGCATCATGCCTTGGGGGAAGTAAAACGCGGGGTGCTGCGAACGCGACCTGCCACGATCCATTGAAACCACCGGTGAGTAACCGTTCTCTGGAACTGGTTCCAAAATTTACCGGTGGCGGACCAACAGAAAAAAAACGAGCAACGCCAGTAGCGTCACTCCGGTGCGCGCTGCGATTACTTCGCGGGAGCGGCTGGCATCTCAGCAGCGGCGGCTTTATCGCCACGCATCATGCGGTGGTGCTTCTTGCCGTGGTGCTTCTTACCATGATGCATTTTGTCGCCGTGCATCTCGCCATGAGGCTTGTCGCCGTATTCCATTTTGCGCATTGTCTTGGTGCCGTCCAGCATGTTGCTGCCGGAAGGTGCCGATTGGGCATAGCCGAGTGCCTGCGCACGCTGCTCGATGGCGGCGATTTTTGCGGGGTCGGTGCTCTCGGTGATACCGGCGGACAGTTGTGCGTTGGCGGTGCCGGCGAGGCCGGCGAGAGTCATCAGGATGACCAGGGATAGTTTGTTCATGCGTTCTCCGTAAGCTCAATGAATAAGTGGTGCGTCGGGAATGCCGGTGGCACGGTTGGTCTAGCCGGCACCCGACTGCCAGTATGACGAACGCGACACGCGTCAGTTCCTTCGCGAAGATGATCGCAGCACTTAATCGATGGCGTATGTGCGACGGCTCACTTATCCGGGCTTTGTGGCGGTAGCACGGCTCAGGCCAGTGGTTTTTTGCCGACCAGTTGCTTCTCGAACGCGGCATCGTTCTTCGTCATGCGGCGCGGAATCTGCGGGCCGAAGGTGTTGACGAAGGCGACGAAATCGTCGAGTTCCAGCAATGCGGACAAGCGCGATGCCGGGTCGGCAGCCGGGCCAAGCAGCAGGCAGAACAGGCCGGCGGAGGTGCGCATCATCGCGTAATCGGGATTACCGCTGCGGGACTTCAGGCGTTCGACGGCGGCAGTGGCACGGGTGGATCTCACGGTGGCTCCGGGGGTGGGGTGATGGGGACGCTATTCTGGCATGGGGCGGACCCGCATGGTGGCGAAGTACCACCGGGACGCAGAACGGCTTTCTGGCTTGATTGCTTTCATGCGAGCAGCCAAATCAACTGCCTCACGACTCTGCCGTTACCGAATCGTCCTGGTTACGTTGCAAAACCCCTTCGATCTTTTTCCCGAGCGTGACCATCGTAAACGGCTTGACCATATAGCTGCTGGCACCCGAGTGCGCCGCCGCAAGGATGTTTTCCTTGCGCGCTTCCGCCGTGATGAGCAGAACGGGAAGATGCTGCAGGTCCGGCTCTTTCCGGATTGCCCGCAGCAGTTCAAGCCCGGTCATTCCCGGCATGCTCCAGTCGGTGACGACCAAATCGAACGCCTCCTTGTGCAACAACGCAAACGCATCGATACCATTGGTCGCCTCCCTGACATTGAGGTATCCAAGCTCATGCAGAAAGTGGTCACCAGTCGCCGCATGCTTGGCATATCGTCAACCAGAAGAATCCTGACCGTGTCCTTCATCGCCACGGACTTTTAAGGCAGGCTACGCGTGCATCCGTGTTTTGCACAACCGGATCGACACACACTGGCCTGCACAGACCGGTCAGCTGCTTACCCGTTAGACGACTTGACGTGGCCGTTTTCGACATGCCCTTTCTCCTTTTTGAAATTATTTTTCCTGCTGCATTCACAGCGGTTAAGTCGACATTGATACCGAATTGATTTGGTTGACAGGAATACATTACTCCATCCATACAACAAACAGACCCTGCCCTACGCTGGATTCCAAGGACCGTGCAGGCCCAGCGCCAATGCTGCTCAGTCGAATTCCCGCTCCTGCCAACAATGACAAAGGAAAAGAAGTTTTCAGACAACATACCGAATTTAACCAATAGTTGCAATACGTAAAAACTCTAAGTATGGATCGTTCGACGCGGTGGCTGCCGCAACAGTAAGCAGCACCGGCCATCCGGTGCGACCATGCCGTGGCGAGGATGCCATGCACGCCATAGAATTTCCCTCATGGTCCGAAACATGCGGAAAAATGAATGACGGACAATTTCCGGGGGAATGCGGGTATGCCTCAGGACTCACGAAGTAAGCGTCCCCTTCTGATAGTTTCCGTTAGCCCGGCACCCGCACCATCCCCTCCATCAACACCCGCGCACTACGACTCATGATCGCCTTCGCGACACGCCACTGGCCATCGACCTGACTGGCTTCAGCCCCCACCCGCAATGTCCCCGACGGATGCCCGAAACGCACCGCATTACGCGCCCCGCCGCCCGCCGCCAGATTGACCAGCGTGCCCGGAATCGCTGCCGCCGTGCCAATCGCCACTGCTGCAGTGCCCATCATCGCGTGATGCAACTGGCCCATCGACAGCGCGCGCACCAGCAAATCCACATCACCGACGGCAACCTGCTTGCCACTTGACGAGACATAGGCCGCCGGCTTCGCGACGAACGCGACCTTCGGCGTGTGCTGGCGCTTGGCGGCTTCGTCGATGTGCTGGATCAGGCCCATGCGAACAGCGCCATAAGCGCGGATCGTTTCGAACATGGCCAGCGCCTTGGCATCGCTGTTGATCGCACTTTGCAGTTCGGTACCGGTGTAGCCGATCGCGTCGGCGTTGACAAAAATCGTCGGGATGCCGGCATTGATCATTGTTACCGTGAAGGTGCCGACGCCGGGCACCTCAAGCTGGTCGACCACGTTCCCGGTCGGGAACATCGCGCCGCCTGCGCCTTCTTCATCGGCTGCGGGATCGATGAATTCGAGCTGCACTTCGGCCGCCGGAAAGGTCACGCCGTCGAGTTCGAAGTCGCCGGTTTCCTGCACTTCGCCGTTGGTGACGGGGACGTGCGCGATGATGGTCTTGCCGATGTTGGCTTGCCAGATACGGACGATGGCGATGCCGTCTTTCGGCACGCGGCTGGCATGCACCAGCCCGCTGCTGATCGCGAACGCGCCGACCGCGGCCGACAGGTTGCCGCAGTTGCCGCTCCAGTCGACGAAGGCCTTGTCGATGGCGACCTGGCCGAACAGATAATCGACATCATGCTCGGGCTTGCTGCTCTTGGACAGGATGACGGTCTTGCTGGTGCTGGACGTGGCCGCACCCATGCCGTCGATCTGCTTGCCGTACGGGTCGGGGCTGCCGATGACGCGCAGTAGCAGCGCATCGCGCGCCGCGCCGGGGACTTGTGCCGCGAAAGGCAAATCCTGCAGGCGGAAGAACACGCCCTTGCTGGTGCCACCGCGCATGTAGGTGGCAGGGATTTTGATCTGGGGGGGATGGAACATGAAAATCGACTCCTGTAAAAACATACGGGGTACGCAAGAACGGTACGCCGGAGGGACGCGCGCGTGGGCACAAGAACCGTGCCCACCCTACCAAAGAAATCGTAGGGTGGGCACGGTTTCATCGTGCCC
>AEPR01000557.1 GCA_000195205.2 Oxalobacteraceae bacterium IMCC9480
GTACTCGTGAAGGCAATGACTTCTACCACGAGATGGCTGATGCGAAAGTGGTCGATCTGGAAAATCCGGAGAACTCCAAAGTCGCGATGGTCTACGGTCAGATGAATGAACCGCCAGGTAACCGTCTGCGCGTTGCGCTGACCGGCCTGACGATTGCGGAAAGCTTCCGTGACGAAGGTAAAGACGTGCTGTTCTTCGTCGACAATATCTATCGCTTCACGCTGGCCGGTACCGAAGTGTCCGCACTGCTGGGCCGTATGCCTTCCGCCGTGGGTTACCAGCCAACACTGGCTGAAGAAATGGGCCGTCTGCAAGAGCGCATCACGTCGACCAAAGTCGGCTCGATCACCTCGATCCAGGCCGTCTACGTGCCAGCCGATGACTTGACTGATCCATCGCCAGCAACCACGTTTGCCCACCTGGATTCGACCGTCGTTCTGTCGCGTGACATCGCCTCGCTGGGTATCTACCCTGCTGTCGATCCACTCGATTCGACCTCACGTCAGCTCGATCCGCTCGTCGTTGGTCAGGACCACTACGACACCGCCCGTGCGGTGCAAGGTACCTTGCAGCGCTACAAAGAATTGCGCGACATTATCGCGATTCTGGGTATGGACGAATTGGCACCGGAAGACAAATTGCTGGTCGCGCGCGCACGTAAAATGCAGCGTTTCCTGTCACAGCCGTTCCACGTTGCTGAAGTATTTACCGGCGCGCCTGGTAAATATGTGTCGCTCAAAGACACGATCAAGGGTTTCAAGATGATCGCGTCGGGCGAGCTCGATCACCTGCCAGAGCAAGCGTTCTACATGGTTGGCACGATCGAAGAAGCAATCGAAAAAGCCAAGAAGGCTCAGTAATCGCTGCTTGCTGGCGTCGGAATCATTCGTCGCCAGTTGCACGATCACTGACTCATTGAACAGATAAGGTTTCAAGATGGCACACACTATTCACGTTGATGTGGTTTCGGCCGAGACACAGATCTTTTCCGGTGAAGCCGAATTCGTCGCACTGCCGGGCGAATCCGGTGAGCTGGGTATCTATCCGGGCCACACCCCACTGATCACTCGTATCAAGCCGGGCACCGTGCGTATCAAGGTTGCAGGTCAAGCCGAGATGGAGCTGGTGTTCGTGGCTGGCGGTATTCTGGAAGTGCAACCAAACGCCGTGACCGTTCTGGCCGACACCGCGATCCGCGGTAGCGATCTTGACGAAGCCAAGGCATTGGAAGCCAAACGTCTGGCTGAAGAAGCGATGATCAACCAGGAATCAAAAATCGATTACGCTGCGGCACAAGCGGAGTTGTCGGTGGCGATCGCCCAGTTGGCAGCAATTCAGAGATTGCGTCAGAAGCGCTGAGTTGTAGAGCAGCATGCAGAAAATGAAAGGCAGCTACGGCTGCCTTTTTTATTGTCAGGCGTAATGCGTATTCGCCAGTAATGTGCAATGGCGTGCTGCGTATTTCTATCGGGCAGTGCAATACTGTGGAACACTTTATCCGGAGGTTTGCATGAATGTCAGCGCCCAGTTTCGACCAAAGAAATCCAACAAGATCAGTGACGGGGATGCGGGTGATAAGCCGCTCTCCAGTAGCGACAAAGCGAACGACAAGCAGGACGTCGACGCATTGGCCCAAAAGATTGCTGAGTTGCAAAATATGCTGTATGCCGAACATGACCGCAAATTGTTGGTCGTCTTCCAGGGGATGGACACCTCAGGCAAAGATGGCGCAGTGAAAGACGTCCTCGGTCGGATCAATCCATCGGGTATCCGCGGCGTGGCATTCAAGGCCCCGACTGCTTTCGAGAAAGATCACGATTTCTTATGGCGTGTTCATCATCAAACACCGGCCTCCGGTCAAATTGCGGTTTTCAACCGCAGTCACTACGAAGATGTGTTGATCGCCCGGGTACATGATTGGATCGATGACGATGAGCGTACACGACGGTTAGCTCGGATTTGTGATTTCGAACGCCTGCTGGTCGAGACCGGCACTGTCATCGTGAAGTTTTTTTTGCATATCTCTAAAGACGAACAGAAGGGGCGTCTCGAAGATCGGCTGGCCGAGCCGGACAAGCACTGGAAGTTTGATCCGCAGGATATCGAGGAACGCAAGTTGTGGGATGCCTATCAGGATGCATACACAGTGGCAATTAACGCAACCGATACCGATCACGCGCCCTGGTTTGTTATTCCCGCTAATTCCAAAACCCATCGAAATCTGGCGATTGCCTCGATTTTGCTTGAAACGCTGGAAGCAATGAAACTGGCTTATCCGCCGGCCAACCCGGCGCTTAAAAATCTGAAGATCATCTAGGCGGTGGTATCGCAGCTCCTGCGTGCCTGAGCTTTCGGCGATAATACCGGCTTCTCCGATGTTGCCAGGATTCGTCTGATGTCTACCAAGTTCGCCCCGCTAAAAAACGATACCTTTCTGCGCGCATTGCTGCGTCAGCCCACTGATTACACGCCCGTGTGGCTGATGCGCCAGGCCGGTCGCTATTTGCCGGAGTACCGCGCCACGCGTGCTCGTGCCGGCTCCTTTCTCGGACTGGCAAAAAATCCCGATTACGCCACCGAAGTAACACTGCAACCGCTTGACCGGTTTCCGCTGGACGCCGCAATCCTGTTCTCTGACATCCTGACCGTGCCTGATGCAATGGGGCTGGGACTTTATTTTGCGGATGGCGAGGGACCGAAATTCGAACGCCCGTTGCGCGATGAGGCGGCTGTGATGGCCCTTCAGGTGCCTGATCTGGGTGATCTGCAGTACGTCTATGACGCCGTAACGCAGATCCGTACCGAGCTCGATGGTCGTGTTCCGCTGATCGGCTTTTCCGGCAGTCCCTGGACCCTGGCCTGCTACATGGTTGAAGGTGGTGGTTCAGATGATTTCCGGCGCGTCAAAAGCATGCTGTACGACCGGCCGGACCTGATGCACCGTATCCTGTCGATCAACGCGACGGCAGTCGCCGGTTATCTGAATGCCCAGATTGCCGCGGGAGCGCAAGCCGTGATGATTTTCGATAGCTGGGGCGGCGCACTGGCCGACGGCGCTTATCAGAAATTTTCGTTGGACTATATGCGCGAAGTCGTCGCCCAGTTGCATCTTGACCAGGAAGGCGGGCGTGTTCCCTGCATCGTGTTCACCAAAGGCGGCGGGTTGTGGCTGGACCAGATTGCCGATATCGGTGCCGATGCAGTTGGCTTGGACTGGACGGTCAATCTCGGGCGTGCCAGGACGCAGGTCGGTCACAAGGTGGCGTTGCAAGGCAATCTTGATCCGGTCGCATTGTTCGCCAAGCCAGAGCAGATACATGCCGAGGTTGCCAGTGCGCTCGCTTCTTATGGCGCGCCTTCGGAAGGCCACGGGCATGTGTTCAATCTCGGTCACGGTATTTCACAGTTTACCCAACCTGATGCCGTCGCCGTCATGGTGGATGCTGTTCATAGCCTGAGTCGGGCGATGCGCTGACTGTCCGGGATCCGGATCATCAACTTGATCCGGATAAAAAAATCAATCTTATTCACAAAATTTGATCCACGGAAAAGATAATTATTTTTTTAGAAAATAAAATTCTTAGCCGGCAGCTTAATTCTAAGTGACTGATTTTAAACACTTTAAAATGTGCTTCTACAGAGTGCATTTTGTCGAAACCCGCATTGGCTCTGGGTTTGAAGCTTGTCAAGAGTCACTTATCCACAAAGTTATCCACAGTTATTGTGGATATATCTAAAAGTGCTTATGAATCGTGGTGTTACGCGATTACTTCATGTTTTACCTGAAGTGCTAGAAGTCGTGTCTTTGATTTTCTTGGGCTTGACACAGTTGACACTGGAACGGTTTTCTAGTTTGGATATATCGATAAGCGCATGCTTAAAAGTTACCCTAAAAAACTATAAGTCAAGATCAACGGGCGAGGATTTTCTTACTTATGCACAAAATAAATCCCGCTTCCTGCCTCAACTTATTTATTTGAAAGTTATTTAAAGCTCGCAAGCCATATTTTTAACTCATTGATTTTAATGAAGTTAATTTTTGCAATTCTTTTTTGCAGTTTCCAGAAACCCGCATGAATACAGGGGTGCGGGCTTGTCAATAGGTCCTTATCCACAAAGTTATCCACAGGACTTGGAAAATTCATAAAAAGTGCTTATGAAACTGATAGTTAGCCAGTTTTCTCATGGATTACTTTAACTCGTGCAACATTGCATCCTAACCGTCGCACTCGACGCACCGCTCACTGCTTGTTTCGACTACCGCTGGCCTCTGGAGGCGGGCAGCACAGTGCTGCCAGCGATCGGACAGATCGCGATCGTTCCGTTCGGGTACCGGGAAGTCGCTGCCATGATTATCGGCATTGGCTCAACCACCGAGGTTCCTGCCGAAAAACTTAAAAACGCACTGGCGGTGCATGTGCAATTGCCGCCATTGAGTTCGTCGTGGCTGGCATTGTGCCGGTTCGCGGCCGCGTACTACCATCGGCCGCTTGGCGAAGTGGTGATTCCGGCATTGCCCAAAAATTTGCGTGGACTGAAGTCGGTGTCGCTGGACAAGGCGCTTAAAAAGCTTAATCAGCCTCGACTTGCCCACGATGCAACCCCCGCTAACGTACCGGCGCTCAATCCGGCGCAGCAAACTGCCGCTGACGCGATTGCTGCTGCCTCAGGGTATGCGCCGCATCTGCTGTATGGCGTGACCGGCAGCGGTAAAACCGAGGTCTACCTGCACGCTGCCGCGACCGTCCTCAGCCAGGCCAATAATCTGGACAATCCGGCACAGATACTGATCATGGTGCCCGAGATCAATCTGACGCCGCAGCTTGAAGGCAATATCCGCGCGCGCTTTCCGACGGTGATGGTGGTGACATTGCATAGCGGCTTGGCCGAGGGAGAACGCTTGCGCAACTGGCTGGCGGCCCATCTCGGACATGCACGGATTATTCTTGGTACCCGGCTGGCACTGCTGGCGTCGATCCCGCATCTGAAGCTGATCATGATTGATGAAGAACATGATCCTTCTTATAAGCAACAGGATGGATTGCGCTATTCGGCGCGCGACCTCGCGGTGTGGCGTGCGCGTCAATTGGCAATCCCGCTAGTGCTGGGTTCTGCCACCCCCTCGCTGGAAACCTGGCATCACGCGCAGTCGGGACGATATCGCCAGCTTGACCTGCGGGACCGGGCCGTGCGCGATGCGGTCTTGCCCAAAGTCAGTCTTATCAACATGGAGCATGACAAGCCATTTGAAGGCATCACGTCGACCTTGCTGAAGGCGCTTAAATTGCGGCTTGAACGCGGTGAGCAATCCTTGCTGTTCCTGAACCGGCGCGGGTATGCCCCGGTACTGTCCTGCGATGCCTGCGGCTGGATCAGCAATTGCACCCGTTGCACCGCCTTCATGGTCTTGCACAAACCTGATTACCGGCTGCGATGCCATCATTGCGGCCTCGAACACCGGATTCCCAAATCCTGCCCGACCTGCGGCAACGTCGATATCCAGCCGCTCGGGCGCGGCACCCAGCGGGTCGAAGAAGGACTGCAAAGTCTGTTGCCGGAAGCACGGCTGTTGCGCATCGATGCCGATTCGACGCGACGCAAGGGCAGTGCACAGGCCGCTTTCGATAGCGTGCATCGCGGCGACGTCGATATCCTGATTGGTACCCAGATGGTGGCCAAGGGACACGACTTCCAGAACCTGACGCTGGTGGGCATTCTCAATCCTGATACGGCGCTGTTCTCGCAGGATTACCGGGCCAGCGAGCGCCTGTTCGCGCAGCTGATGCAAGTAGCGGGGCGGGCAGGGCGGGCGGCGCAAAAAGACGGCGGTAGTCCCAGCGAAGTGCTGATCCAGACGCGCTACCCGCAGCATCCGCTCTATGCCGCGATCATCGCGCACAACTACGACCGTTTTGCCAACGAGTTGCTGGCGGAACGCCGTCAAGCCGGGCTGCCACCGTTCATCTTTCAAGCCTTGTTGCGCGCCGAAGCCCGTGAACTGCCGATCGCGCTGGAGTTTTTGCGCACGGCTGCGGCAGCCGTCAATCAGGACGGCATCGTCATCAATGACCCTATCCCGATGACCATGATGCGCGTGGCCAACGTTGATCGCGCCCAGTTGCTGGTCGAGTCAGCCTCCCGCCCTGCATTGCAGGCATTTCTGACGGTCTGGATAGCGGCATTGCGCGAGATCAAGACACGGGCGCGATGGTCGGTCGAAATCGACCCGGCCGATATCTGAGTCGCGCTTAGCCGAGCTCGCCGTCCTGCACCATCTGGCGTATCAGGCGAATCGTATCGATATCGGCTTCCTGATAGGCCGAATGCCGGAATTCGTTATAAAACGCATCGACCGAGCCTGCTTCTTCGGTTTGGCTATCCTCATAGGAAAACCGCACGAAAAGCAGTTCTGCTTGCGGCTCTTCGATCGTCATCGTCAGCGCCGAGGGCGGGATGTCCTTCTGTTGCGGTATCGCATAATGGACCGCCTCGCCGGTGGTGAGCGTCACCTGGTCACGGATTACCAGATCCCCATACTGCAATTCGCGGGCAAAGCCGGAATCGGAGAGTGCCGTGATTGCACAGCGATCCAGATACGGCATGAACAATTTGGGTGCCTTCGCGCGCAAGACCAGGCCGCGCCAGAGCTGCTCACGCGTCAGGACTTCCACCAACGGCAGGAGCGGATCATTGATTTCGATCAAGTGAGTAAATTTCATGCGAATGCCATTTCAATGAGCGTTGAAAATAAGAGTCGATATTGGGCCGGAAAGCGTGCTTTGCAAGTAACAGTCCATTGTGGTGGCGATTCATGTTGATCAAAGCTAAACTTTTCGAGCTGTTTTATTGACACTCTGTCATGGCTGGTGATTGCCAGAGAGTCAAGAAAGGCAGCTTGCCGGCGGTCCGGGTGTTTGTCCGGAACTTTCACCAAAACTCTCAGGTCTTGATATGCGGGTTCGGATTGCACGGACCCTGCGGCGCACTGAAAGTCGACGCGCCTATCCAGTGGTTCTGCAAATCTCTCCCTCGCGTTACCGACGGACCGTTGCGGTGCGCGAGGACATGCACATCATCCCTATTGCCGGAGTAATCAAATTGAACCGACTTGCCTATTCATCTGCCGTTCTTCTTTCTTTTACCCTCGCTGCCTGCGGTAACGATACCGGTTTCAGCAGCCCGTTCCGACAGATCAGTGCGAGCGCCCCCGCGCCCGCACCTGCCCCCGCTCCCGCTCCCGCTCCAGCAGCTAAAGTGCCAGCCCCGGTAGCGCCAGCGCCGGTGGCTGCTGCAGTGGCAAATGTCTCTGCGTCACAAACCTGTGGACTACCCAATTTTCAGCAGGAAATGATGAGTCGTCTTAACCAGGTGCGCGCTGCAGGGCGCGTCTGTGGCGGCACGGCCCGCGCGGCGGTCGCTGCCGTCAGCTGGAATACCAAGTTGCTCGCGGCGGCGAGCCAGCATTCGGTAGACATGGCCGCCAAGAATTATTTTTCGCACAGCGGTAGCGACGGCAGTTCCGGCGGCCAGCGCATCACCAGCGC
>AEPR01000556.1 GCA_000195205.2 Oxalobacteraceae bacterium IMCC9480
CTATTTGGTGGACACCACTTTGGCGGGTCAATGACGTGCTGTACAGACGTCTTTGATGAGGCGCTTACGCTTGTTCTGCATCGGGCTTCACTTGGACGAATCCGGCAAGCCCAATGTCGCTCTTGATAAATTGGCGTGCGCCTGTCTCGGCGGTCTTGGAAGGCGTGAAGCCTTCCAGTCCTACAGGCGAACGGGCAAAGTTCACGGCGGTAGCTCTCAGCTGGAGAAATAAAATCGTTGGACGGGCTGTGGCCGCGTTCGCGCGACTGGTTAACATAGGCCCGCATGAATTCACGCAGTACTTGGTCGGCGGGGCGGTTGTCCAGCAAAGCGGCGCCAGAAAACTCGGCGCGCAATTCAGACTCGACACGAAACGTCATTTGCACTTCCTGGGAAATGGTGTGACCTCATTTGAAAAAGGCCCATTGGGGGCGAAGCTACAATTTGACGACATTTAACTGACCCGGGGTTCTTGGCCCGTCTCGCCCAAAGCGTTGTATGGCGCCGTCTTCCCGATTTTGAGGCGTGTTTCCAACTCACGGACTCAGTCCCAGTGCCAGCATTCCTCGCCTTTTGTAATTTATTGCCGGTGACGACAGGAAAGGTGTTACCACGCCTTTGCGGCCGCGGCGAACGAATCCGCTTTGGTTCGTTCGCTACCGCACAGAACACATCGCGCGAACCTTGTAATTTTCGCGTTGGGGAGAACACAGAATTCGGAAAAATTGGGTCCTGAGGTTACTTTCTGCTGGAGACCATTGCTGCGCGGTGTGCTTGACGCGCAGGACTTTAATTGTCTCCTAAATGATGCCGGTAAATCGAGTAATAAAACACTCTATGTGCGTTAAGGAACCGCTGAATAAAGCCGAATCCAAGAATGAAAATGGCTGATTACGCTTACAGCAAGTTTTATTCTCGAAAAATTGGATCGAAAACCGAAAATACGCGCTAAAAAGCGAATAAATACGGTTCCTTTCACCCTGTTTTCATACTGAGGACGGAGCTTGGGCCTGCCAGTTCAACAGCTTGTTTTTTGCAATAACAAGGTTACCCAGACCGAACAATATGAACATATGCGCGGTATTTTTCGGCAGTCCCTTGTAGCGGGTCTTGCGATGACGAAAGAGATTTTTGACCATATGAAACGGATGCTCGACCTTCGCTCGAATGCTCGCCTTGGCATGCTCCAGTTCGTCGAGAATGGAGCGCAACGGCCGCTTTTCGTTGACATTCTTGATCGTGCCGCGCTTGGCAGCAATCTGCCAGTCGACCTTGACGTCGTTCATTTCTTCGCGCTTTGCCACACCGGTGTAGCCCGCATCGGCAAACACCGTTTCTTCGCCGCCATGCAGCAGGCCTGCCGTTTCAACGATGTCGGCCACGTTCGCCGCGGTGGTGGCCAGGCTGTGCACCAGGCCGCTCTCGGCATCGACACCGATGTGCTCTTTTATACCGAAGTACCACTGGTTGCCCTTCTTCGTCTGGTACATGTCGGCGTCGCGCTTGTGCTCCGCATTCTTCGTCGAGGGTGGCGCGTTGATGATCGTGGCATCAACGATGGTGCCCAAGCGCATCAGCAGGCCCTTCTCGGTCAGCGTAGCGTTGATGGCGATAAACATGCGCTGGATGAGTTCATTCGCCTCCAGCAAGCGGCGGAATTTCAGCAAGGTCGTGCCGTCCGGCGCCGTTTCACGCACCAGATCGACGCGGACAAACGCCCGCACTGCCTGGCTATCGTAAATGGCGTCTTCCACCGCTTCGTCCGACAGGCTGTACCACTACTGGAGGAAGTAGACGCGCAGCATGCGCGACAAACCGATCGGTGGGCGACCGCGCATGCCGGTCGGATACACAGGAGCGATGACCGCTTCGAGCTCGGCCCAGGGCACGACTTGTTCCATGTCCGCCAGAAACTGCTCGCGACGCGTGATGCGCTTCTTCGCAGCGAATTCGGCACTCGAAAAACTGGTTTGCTTCAGGGCCATTACGATCTCTTTGAAATTGAACGTCAGCAGAATTTTACTTCCAAAAACCGGGCGATTAAATCAGCGCTTCCCTAAAGAGGTGCTGATTTAATCAATTCAAGAATTTTAGTATCAGTAGAATCAACGATTTACCTTGTGCTTGACATTCAAAAATCGATTAAATCAGCGGTTCCCTAAAGAACATTTGATTTATTCGCTTTATGAATAAATGCACTTATCAAAGGCTTACATGTCGATTACGGACGGCATATTGAATAAATCAGCACGTCCATATCATTCCGTTTATTTGGTGAGGCTGGGTCAAAATATATTTTGAACATTAGTTTTGTATTCAGCCGAGGATGAAAAAATTAGTAAATTAATACGAAAAAAAGCTGGTCTGGCCCTAGTAATTGTCAGCGTTTCATCCTATCTGCTGGATCTTTTATGGATAGCACTTTATGCGATTTGACCTTCCCGTGTCACCTGCTACCGATGCGCTTAGTGTAGCGTTGCGGGTATCGGAAAGCCGTTATCGACGTTTATTTGAAACCGCGCAGGACGGGATTCTGCTCCTTAACGCCGACACTGCCAAGATTGAAGACGTCAATCCATACTTGATCGATATGCTGGGCTATTCTCATGCGGAATTTTTGGGTAAAAAACTCTGGGAAGTTGGACCTTTCACGGACAGAGCCGAGAGCAAAGAAATGTTTGAGCAGCTTCAAGCCACAGGGTACATCCGATATAAAGATCTTCCGCTCAAGACAAAAGCAGGTGGAATAATTCCGGTTGAATTTGTCAGCAATTCTTATGACTGTGAAGGCATCAAGGTCATTCAGTGCAACATTCGCAGTATTTCCGAGCGCAAGGCGGCCGAGGAGGAGGCGCAGCGGGGTCAAAAGCGCCTGCGCGATCTGATCGATGGAATTGGCCCTTCAATGTTCATGGGATTGATGACGACCCAAGGAATCCTGATCGAGGCCAACCGGTCCGCGCTGGCGGCGGCTGATTTGAAGCTGGAAGATGTCCTTGGCAAGCCCTTCGAAGAAACCTACTGGTGGGCCTATTCCCAGGAAGTTCAACAGCAGTTGCGTGAGGCGATCGCGCGGGCCGTAGGTGGGGAGTCCTCCCGCTACGACGTGCAGGTGCGCACGGCGGAAAACCAACTCATCGACGTCGATTTCTCGCTGCAACCGTTGCGAGACGAGACCGGTGAGGTCGTATTCCTCGTCCCATCCGCGAACGTCATCACCGAGCGTAAACAGACCGAGAATGCCTTGCGAGCGAGCGAGGAGAAATTCCGTGGTCTGTTCGAGAGCTCCCGTGACGCCATCATGACCTTAGAAGTGCCTTCCTGTAGGTCCACCTCCGCAAACTGGGCCACCGTGAAGATGTTCAAGGCGAATGACGAGGAGGAGTTTATTTCTCTGGGAGCGTGGGCACTGTCTCCCGAACGGCAGCCGGACGGGCGGGCG
>AEPR01000555.1 GCA_000195205.2 Oxalobacteraceae bacterium IMCC9480
GCCACAACAGCGTCGGCCCGTAGGGTGGGCCCGATACCGATGTGCCCACCCAACTATTCTTTTCCGGCGATGCGGCTGGGGCGGCGTACGGCTAGCCGGGCGGCGGTGACGAGGTCGGCTGATTCGACCGGTTTGGCGAGGTGGATCAGGTAGCCGGCGTCGATGGCGCGGCGTTTGTCTTCCGGGCGGGCGAAGGCGGTCAGGGCTATTGCCGGCAGCGGCGGGACACCGGCCGGTTCCTGTTGCCGGGCCAGATTGAGCAACTGGTAGCCATCGATGAGCGGCATGCCGATGTCACTGATGAGCAGGTCGGGACGGTGTTCGCGGATCAGGGCCAGTGCTTCGGTGGCCGAGCTTGCCAGCCTGACCGTGGCGCCGGCGTTTTGCAGGATTTCCTGGATGACCGCACCGGTGTCCGGTTCGTCGTCGACGACGACGATGTCGGCAAACCAGCTGGTGCCTGATTCGCCGTTGATCGTTGTTTTCGGCTTGTCCGCTGCCGGCAGGTGCAGGCCGGGCTGCAGGGCGGGTAATTCGATCGTGAACGTGGCACCGCGGGCAAGGCCGCGGCTGGTGGCGCTGACGATTCCGCCATGCAGTTCGATCAGCGACTTGACGATCGATAAGCCGAGTCCGAGTCCCATGTGGCTGCGCGTGATGCTGCCATCAGCTTGCGAAAAGCGCGCAAACAGCGACGGCAGGAAGGCCGGCGCAATGCCCTGGCCACTGTCGGTGATCGTGATGATGACGCGGTGGTTGCTGCTCATCTGGCGTATCGTCACGGTGCTGTCGTTGGGGCTGAACTTGATGGCATTGGAGAGCAGGCGGCACAGGATCTGCTGCAGCCGCGACTGGTCGGCTTCGATCGCCATGCCGGGCTCGTCGATGCGGACATCGAGCTGGATATTACGGCTCGCCGCCAGCGGTGCCGACAGGGCCACGCTGGCGCTGATGACGTCGTTGCAGCGCACCGGTTGCAGGTTCAGGTGGATCTTGCCGGCCATGATGGCGCTGGCGTCGAGCAGGTCATCGATCAGTCGTGCCTGCTGGCGCGCACTGCGTTCGATGGTGCCCAGTGCAGTGATGGCTTTGTCGGACATGTTGGTGCTGCCGCGCTGCAGCACCTGGGTCCAGCCCAGGATCGAGTTGAGCGGCGTGCGCAATTCGTGCGACAGCGTCGAGAGAAATTCGTCCTTGATCAGGCTGGCATGCTCGGCCGCGGCACGTGCCATGTGGGACGCTTCGGCGCTGTCGTTGTGGGCTTCCTCGATTTGCTTGCTTGCCGTGATATCGAGCGTGATGCCATTGAAGCTGCGCGTACCCAGCGTGGCATTGCCGGTCACGCATCCCTTGGCGCGCAGCCAGCGCACCCGGCCGTCGGCTGCCCGCACCCGGTACTGCAAGTCATACGGCGTGCCATCGCGGATGGTCGTGGCGATAGCGGCGCGGCTGCGCGGACTGTCTTCCGGATGCAGCGTCAGCAGAAACTGTTCCAGTGTCAGTGCGGTGTCCGGTGCCAGGAACAAATGAGACAGGAAGGTCGGATTGCCAATCACCAGATCGCCATCAAGCTGGTATTCGAAGGTGCCCAGTTCGGCGGCGTCGGCGCAGCGTGCCAGCCGGCTGCCATCGCTGCCGGTGCAGGCATGCAGCACGGCGATGTCTTGCAACTGCAGGATGATGGCTTCGAGTTCGCTGTTGGCATTCAATACCGGATGCAGCGCCGGATGCCATTGCCGGCCTGCCGTCAGCTGTCGCGGCGAGGCAGGCAGTGGCGCAGCAATGCGGCTCTCGCACAATGCATCGAGGCTGCGGCGCAGTTCGCCGGCATCGGCGTCGGTGGTGTCAGGAAAAGCATCGAAGTAAGCGTGCCCGATCACTTCCTCGCGCGCTCTGTCGCTGGCTTCGAGGAAACGGTCGGAGGCAGCCACGATGGTGTAGTGCCGGTCAGGCAGCAGGACAAGGACGCGGCCCGGCAAGGCTTGCATGACATGAGAAAAATCGAACCTGGCATTCATTGCAGATTCCTTTGTAGAGGTGCCTCCGTGGCGCAGGGTGGTGCGTCGACATGGTAGCGGTTCTTGCCATTGCGTTTGGCCTGGTATAGCGCGGCATCCGCCAGCCGGATCAGGCTTTCGGCAGGCGTCGTGCCGGACAGCGCAACGCCGATGCTGGCAGTGATGCTGAGCTCGGTGTCGCAGAGCGTGTACGGACTGGCGACGGCATCGATCATCTTCTGGGCGATTGCACGTACATCCTGCAAGGTCGCCAGGTCGCCGACGACCAGAATGAATTCGTCGCCGCCGATACGGGCCACCGTATCCTCGCGACGGGCAGCCGACAACAGGCGCTGCGACACCAGCTGCAGCAACTGGTCGCCGCAGTCATGGCCCCAGGTGTCATTGACTTCCTTGAAACCATCGAGGTCCATGTACATCAGCGCCACCATGGTCTGGCCGCGCTGTGCATGCGCCAGGGCGACGCCGAGCCGGTCATCGAGCAGGCGCCGGTTTGGCAAGCCGGTCAGCGGATCGTGCAGTGCCAAGTGGTGCATGGCGGCGCTGTTACGGGTGGCCTTGTTGAACAGCAGCCGCACTTCCAGCATCTTGTGGATGCGCTGCAAGATTTCATCGAGCACGAAGGGCTTGACCATGAAATCCATCGCGCCGGCTTCGAGCGCGGTGATCTTGTGATCCGGATGGGCGGTAATGGCCAGCACGGGCAACCAGGCGTCCTGCGCCAGATGACGCAAGGCGTCCATCACCTTGAAGCCATCCATCCCTGGCATCTGGATATCGAGCAGGATCAGATCAAATTGCTGCAGGCCATGCAGTTCGGCGACGTCTTGCGGGCGGGTGGTGGCAGTGACATTGACATAGCCTTCCTGGTCGAGGATGGCGAGCAACAAGTGGATGTTGTCCGGGCTATCGTCGACGATCAGGATTTTTGCTGCATGGATGTCTTCTGCGCTGAGCATGGTGTCTGAGATGTGTGCTGGAAAGAGCGGCGGAGCGGGGTTGGCGACCGGCGATTTTCATGCATGGGTTTCCAATCCCTCAGGGTAACGACAAACCAGCCGGCAGATTGTGCGCCAACACACTTAATGACGTTGGCGTGCTACCACATTTTCCGGTTTCGCATCATTGGCCGGCAGGAACCGGATTCTGCACAAAGGCAATGAAGGCCGCGGCCGGTACCGGGCGGCTGAAGTAATAGCCCTGGAATGAAAAGCAGCCCAGCGCGGTCAGGCGGATTTTTTGTTCCAGCGTTTCGACGCCTTCGGCAATCACGCTCAGCCCGAGGCTGTTGCCGAGCGCGACGATGGTGCCGGCGATGGCTTCATCGTTCGGGTCGGTCAGGATGTCGCGCACGAAGGACTGGTCAATTTTCAGCTGGTCTAGCGGCAGGCGTTTCAGGTACGACAGCGATGAATACCCGATGCCGAAATCATCGAGCGAAAAGCCGACTCCCTGCACCTTTAGTTGCGACATCGTCAGGATGGTTTGTTCGACGTCGTCGATCAGCAGGCTTTCGGTCAGCTCGAGTTTCAGGCGACGCGGGTTGGCGCCGGTGCGCTGCAGGATGGCCAGCACCTCGTCGACGAAGCCGCTGCGGCGGAACTGGCGGGCGCTGACATTGACAGCCAGATTGAGTCCGGCCAGCGCCGGATCGGTGGCCCAGCCGGCCAGTTCGCGACAGGCGGTTTCGAGCACCCAGCTGCCCAGTTCGATGATCAGGCCGGTTTCTTCGGCCAGC
>AEPR01000554.1 GCA_000195205.2 Oxalobacteraceae bacterium IMCC9480
CACCTGATCATCAGCGACGTCAACATGCCGCGCATGGGAGGACTGGAATTTGTCCGCCAGGTCAAGACCAACGCGGCCTACAAATTTACCCCGGTGATCATGCTCACCACCGAGGGCCAGGACAACATGAAAGAACAGGGGCGCGCCGCCGGTGCCAAAGCCTGGATTCTCAAGCCATTCAATCCGCCGCAAATGCTCAACGCGGTTGCCAAACTGATTCTTCCCTGACTCCGAGGAGCGATGATGAAACCGGTGATGATCACGATTAGCGGCGAATTGACGATTTATCAGGTGGCAGAAACTCGCGCGCTGTTGCAGCGTGCACTGACCGACCATGACGGCAGCGATCAACTGATGCTGGACCTGGCGGGCGTGACCGAATGCGACGGCGCCGGCGTGCAATTGCTGCTGGCATTTTCGCAAGCGGTAGCGGCCGGTGGCACCGATCTGGTGTTGTGCTACGTAGCACCGTTTCTTGCGGACCTGTTGCGCGAGTTCGGACTCGGCAGCCGGTTTGCGGAATGTGCACCGGCAGTCGCAGCATGAGTACGGCGGGGATCTACGACGAAGCACTGACGCTGTTTTTTGATGAAGCGCGCGAGATGGTGCAGCAAATCGAAGACGCGCTGCTGGCGCTGGAGCAGGAAGCGGCCAATCCGGAAACCATCAATGCCCTGTTCCGGGCGGCGCACACGATCAAGGGATCGGCCGGCATATTCAGTCTCGACCGTGTCGTCCGCTTCACCCATCAGGTCGAAAGCGTGCTCGACCGCGTACGCAAAAATGAATTGAGCATCGATGCCGCGCTTAGCGAATTGCTCTTCAAAAGTTGCGACATGATGGCGGCATTGCTGGCCGAAGCCCAGCATCCGCTCCACCAGCCCGAAGCGCTGGCGCGACTCGATCTGGATGCCGCCGCACTGGCCGGTCAGATCGCCGCCTATCTGGTGGACCAGCCAGCCGTAGGCGAACCGGCCGACCTTGTTGCGCCGCGTACCGACAACCTCTGGCATATCTCGCTGCGCTTCGGCAAAGACGCCTTTCGCAATGGCTTCGATCCGCTGGCCGTGATCCATTACCTGAAGACCCTGGGCGACATCGTTGCACTGGTGACCATCGACGACGCCATCCCCGACTGGGCCTTGTTCGATCCGGAGTCCTGTCACCTCGGCTTCGAACTATCGCTGCGCTCGGGTGCAACACGGGCCGACATCGATGGTGCCTTTGAATTCGTGCACGACGATTGCATGGTGCGGATCATCGCGCCGGGGTGCAGCCTGCCTGATTTTGTTGCGCTGATCCAGGCCTTGCCGGAGGAGCGCAGGCTGGGCGACATCCTGGTCGACTGCGGTGCCGTGACGCGCCAGGCGCTCGACGAAGCGCTGCTGCGGCAGGAGTCCGGTGCGCCCGCGCCGCTGGGCGAAATCCTGATTGCGCAACATCAGGTCGCGCCCGAGGTGGTCGATGCCGCGCTGTCGCGGCAGTCGAAGTCGCGTGAAGCGCGCAGCGACGATGCGCGCTTCGTCAGGGTGCCGGCTGACAAGCTCGATGAACTGATCAACCTGGTGGGCGAACTGGTCATTTGCGGATCGAGCGCCAGCCTGCAGGCGCTGAACCTGAACGATATCGACCTGATCGGAACCACCCAGCAAATGAGCGGGCTGGTCGAAGAAATCCGCAATGGCGCGCTGTCCTTGCGCATGGTCCAGATCGGCGAAACCTTCGCCCGTTACCGGCGCGTCGTGCGCGATGTCTCCGGTGAACTGGGCAAGCAGGTGCAACTGGAGATCGAAGGTGCCGAGACCGAACTCGACAAGTCGGTAGTCGAAAAAATCGGCGACCCGCTGATGCATCTGGTGCGCAATGCGCTCGACCACGGCATCGAATCGCCGCAGCTAAGACTGGCTGCCGGCAAACCGGCCGGCGGCACCATCCGGCTCTCGGCACAACACGAGTCGGGCAATATCCTGATCCGCGTCAGCGATGACGGCCGTGGCCTCGATGGCGAAAAACTGCTGGCCAAGGCGCTGCAGTCCGGTCTGGTCGCACCCGGCCAGGTGCTGACCGAAGCCGACAAGCTGAACCTGATTTTCGCGCCCGGATTGTCGACCGCCGAGGCCGTCACCAACCTGTCCGGTCGTGGTGTCGGCATGGATGTGGTGCGCAAGAATATCGAGGCGCTGCGCGGGGCTATCCGTCTGCACAGCGTCATCGGGCAGGGCACGCTGATCGAAATCCGCCTGCCATTGACGCTGGCCATCATCGATGGATTCCTGGTGCGCATCGGCGACAGTTCATTCGTCATTCCGCTCAACGCGGTGGTCGAGTGCATCGATGCCGACGAGTCGCGCCTGCAGCTGCACCACGGCGCAGCCGGTCGCATCGAACTGCGCGGCGGCGTGCTGCCCTTCCTCGATTTACGGGCAGTGTTTTCGATCGCCGGGACGCGTTCCGGCAAGCGCAGCATCGTCGTCGTCCAGAGCGAAAGCGGCCGTTCCGGTTTGCTGGTCGACCAGTTGCTGGGCGAATACCAGACCGTCATCAAGCCGCTCGGCAAGCTGTTCCAGAACCTGCGCGGCATCAGCGGATCGACCGTGCTGGGTTCCGGCGAAGTGGCATTGATCCTCGATGTGGGGGCGATGGTGAAGCTGGCATCGGTCAACAAGAAGGAAGAAGTCGTCGTGAAGTAGCGCAGTGAGCAAGGTGGTCGGGTGCGGGTCAGGAATCACAATTCAACAGGGGAACAGGATGTTCAAACGATTCGGTATGGCAGAAAAAACAGGCGTGGCATTGGTGGTGCTGGTGGTGCTCGGGCTGGCACCGGGCTTCATGGCGACAGGTGCAGCCGCCTTCGGCATGCCACAAATCGTGCTGGTACTGGCGGCTGCCGTGCTGTTCGCCTGGCTCAATAGCGCGCAGCGCGACGAACTCAAGCAATCGGTGGTGGTGGCGCAGGCGCTGGCACAAGGGGGTTTTT
>AEPR01000553.1 GCA_000195205.2 Oxalobacteraceae bacterium IMCC9480
GTTACCGGAGTCACCGCCGGCACCGGCACTGCCGGCGCAGTCACGGCAGGAGCCGGTGTCATTGCTGCGGCTACCGGCGGGGTGACTGGCGGTGTCACCGGCGGGATGGCTGGCGCGGGCGTGGTGACGACGGCAGGTATCGACGCCGGTACCGCTGCTGCAGGCATGGGCTTGCAACTGGACACGACGTGCGCAGTGCGCCGGATGAAATCCTCACAGCTTTTTGCCAGGTCGCCTTTCGCGCATTCCTGCACGAACACGGCCTTCCAGGCACTGGCGAGTTCAGGCAAGCGGTTGGCGAGGTCGCGACGGATCACTTCTTCCCTAGCGCGGTCGTCGGTCCCGGTGGCGAGAGCCGCTGCAGGCAAGGTGCATTTTTCGCTGTCCTCGCCGGGTTCGGTAGCAGGTGCCGTGCCGCCGGCCGATGCGGTGGTGGTGGTCGGTGTCGCCGGTGTCGCCGTCATCGATTGCTGGTTACTGACCACCAGCAGACGTGCCATGACGCTGGCTTTTTTGTGCTCCAGACTGGTCCCGCGTTTCGCAATGAAATCATCGAATGACGATACGGCCAGACCGGTCTGCGACTTGACCCAGGCGTCGGCGGCTTCGACCGATACGTTGTCCATCGCTATCTTGGTTTGTACCAGCGTTGTCAGCGGACTGATGACGTCGGATTTGCCGGCCGGTGCCAGCAAGGTGTACGCGGTTTTGACCGGTCCGGTATCGGCATCGATGGCATCGGTACCGACCATCGCGACCAGTTTTGCGCGGGCCAGTGCCAGTGTGGGTCCGGACAAGGTCAGCTTGCCGTTGGCATCCGTGCGCCCCTGAATTTCGGCGGGATCACACACGCCATTGCTGTTGCTGTCGACACAGACCAGCGCATTGCTGACCAGTCCGTCCATCACGGTGGTACTCAGTGAGGAGGTGGTCATCGCTTTGTCGCCGCCGCAGCCGGCAACGGAAAGTACGGCAGCGGCAAGCGCCGCCAGGGTGCTGCTTCGTAAAGGTATCTTCATGATAAAAAACTCCGATTTGTGATGCTGCTACAAGAAGCCATGAACGCCAAATCCGGACCACCTTGCTGTCCCCGACGTCGCCGGCGGTAACGCTACTACACAAAAGCCAGGCCGCCGGTTGGTGCGGCATGGCACTGGAAAACCGTGTCCCTGTCTGCTGCTGACGCACCGTTTGTCCGCGCGGTCCGCCGTTGATCCTGGTACCGCTGCGGCGCTGTCAGGCAGCGCTCGCCGCAGGATCGCGACTGAGGCTGCCGTCCGGCCCGACCGCCAGATAACGCACGCCCTGCCGTGCCAGCCAGGCGAGTGCGTCTTCCTGCTTGAGCATCGCGATGGTGGCCAGTGCACCGGCGGCGGTGGTGCTGGCCGTCAGGACGCTGACCGATTGCCAGTGCGATACCGGCCAGCCGGTCCGCGGGTCGAGCAAGTGGCAATAGCGCCGGCCGTCACGCACAAAAAACCGCTCGTAATCGCCGCTGGTGGCCAGCCCGCCGCGCGTCAACGACAGACTGGCCAGCGGTGCCGGTGCCGTACCCGCCGGCATGCGCGGATGCTGTATGTCGACTTGCCACGGTCGCCCGCGGTGTACCGGCAGACCGCACTCCGATGCCTCCGGCCCCAACGCATGCAGGTCGCCACCCAGATTGACCAGTGCCTGCCCGATGCCACTGGCCAGCAGGTGCGCGGCGGCGCGGTCTGCCGCGTACTCCTTGCCAAAGCCACCCACATCGAGCGCCATGCCCGGCACGGCCAGGCGCACTTGCCGGCCATCGCGCTCGACGTGCTGCCAGCCGACCAGCGTCACCAGCCGTTGCAGTAACGCCGCGTCGGGCAGGCGGCCCTGGCGAAAATCCCACGCCTGCTGCAGCACTCCCGACGTGATGTCGAACAAGCCATCACTGAGATTCCAGAGTTGCCCGGCAAAGTCGAGCAAGCTGCTGGTTTCTGCATCAACGTTGACCGGCAGTCCACCGGCGGCGCGATTGATCCGGCTGATGATGCTGTCGTCGCGAAAGCGCGAATACTTCTGTTCGATGCGCCGCACCTCGGCAATCGCGCCGGCCGCCGCGCGGCGCATCCGGCCTTCGTCGGTACCATCGATGGCGATGCTGCAGGGACTCGCCATCGCCGTGAATTCAAACCGCAAACTGCGCCAGCGAGCCATTGAGCGATCCCTTCCGCGACGCTAAAACTGGTGCGTCAAACCCACTTGCAGGAAGCGCGCATGCAGCGGGGCTATGTCGGGACTGCCGCTGCCGCCAAGGCGCAGTCCCGAGCGTTGTTGGTACTGCTCGAACTTGATACTGATGACGGTCTCCGGCGCGATCGCATAGCCGACCTTGGCCGATAGCGTGGCCGCGCCGAAGCTGCCAAGACGCGTGTCGAACGATTTGTTACCGGTGATGCCGGCGGCACTGGCGAGCGTTGCACCGGTGTCGTAGCGGCCCTGCGCATCCAGCACCGGATCGAGGTAAAAACTGGCGGCGCGCTGGGTTGTGTAGCGCACCCCTGGGGTGATGGTCCAGCGTCCGAGCGGCTGCGCCCACTCGATACCGACAGTGTGCGAGCGGATGCCGAAGGTGTCGGTGTAATAGCGGTAATTGCTGCGCAACGCTGCGTCGGCCTGGCCGAGGTAATGGTTCCAGCGCAGCACGGCTATCCACGCATCGCGGTGGTCGGGACGCTGGTCGAAGGTCTTGTAGGGATCGTTGTAATAACCGGTACCCATGCTGCGCGTCAGGTTGAGCTGGACGATGTCGGTCGGGGTCAGTACTTGCGTGACGCCGGCCATCAGTTCATGGGTGCGCCGGTGCTGGTCGATCGCGGTATTGATGCCGCTGCCGGTGTTGTCGATCTTGTCGAGCGCGCGCCCGTAACCGACGATCCAGGTGCGATTATTGTCGTCGCCGGACCAGCGTGCTTCGAGGCCCAGTGCGCGCGACGTGTAGTCGTGCTCGTCGGAATACGCGAGGCTGGCCGAGAGGGCGGCGCGCGGCAGGTAGCGGGTGACCTTGATGTCGCCGGCCTTGCGGTAGTCACTCATGCGACTGGCGCTGGAGCGTTCGGTATGCCACCGTGGCGACGCACCGGAAACGCTGTCGCCGACCCAGGATCCGGCGATCGCCCAATCGTTTGCGACAGGCACTTGCACATACACCTGGGGAGCATGGACGGTCACGCGATCAAAGCCGGGCTGGCGATCTTCGTAGGTGCCGTACTGGATGGCGATGGTGGATTTTTCGGGGGCGCTTTCTGCGGTCGCAGTCGCAGGTACCAACGCTGCCAGCGCTGCCAGACCGGGCAACATCAGCGCGGCGAGCAGCACGCCCGAGGCGCGCTGGCTTCTCTGCGCAGGAGGGACCGGAGGGGAGTTAGTTACCATGCATCCTTGCCTTTTTTAATTGCAGCCACAGCCGCCACCACCAACACCGTAGCCGCCACTGGCACCTTCTTTGCTGCTGTAGATGTGCTGGTTAAAACGCTGTTCGAGCGGGTCATCGTCAAAGGTCATGACCGCCTTGGCGAGCTTGCCTTTTTCCCAGGGATGAACCTGGCCGAGATTGCTGCAACCGCTCAGCAAAGCCAGCACGACCAGCGCCGCCGTCGCGCCGTGTCGCCGCCGCGATGCACACGTCATCTGGCGTTGCCGGCAGCGGCCAGCGCGAGCTGGATCCGGCGTTCCAGTTCGGCCCGTTCCTGCTGCTTGAAACCACTGTGGACCATCAGCACCTTGCCATCCGGTCCGATCAGCACCGAGCCGGGCATGCCCTTGTTGTCGTAGACCAGCGGGGTCTTTCCGGCCGGATCGAAGGCGATGTCAAAGCTGGCCGGGTTGTCCTTGAGGAAGCTGCTGGCGTCGTCGCTCTTCTGGTCGACATTGATGGCGACGACGCGCAAACCCTGATCGCGGTAGCGCTCCTGCATCGTGTTCATCCACGGGAACGACTGCTTGCACGGACCACACCACGAAGCCCAGAAATCCAGATAGACGACCTTGCCCTTGTAGGCATCAAGGCTGATGGCACCGGCGCGACCGGGTAATTCAAAGCGCGGCGCGGGATGCCCGACTTCGGCGGCCTGCACCGGCAAGCGGGTCATCATCGTCAGCGCCAACGTCGACATCAACAACGACGCGGAATGGGGAAATCGTTTGTTCATCCTGTTCTGCCTGAAAGGGATTCGAAACGTTATTGTGGCCAGCTTTTTTTGACCGACTTTAAGCTGTGTCAAGTGAAGGGACAAACCAGGAAAATAGGAAAAAAAACACCAACAATGACGATGCCGGCACCGATGGCGTGGTGACCGGCTGACCAGCATCGTCAATAAAAAATACCCGACAGCATGCCGCCATTCTCACGGGATAGCGGCCTTGTCCAGCGCAGCAAGAAAGACGTCAGGCGCCTGGTAACCGATGACCTTGTGAGTAATCCGACCCGGTGCTGCGGCATCAAAAAAGACGATGCCGGGCGGGCCGAACAAATTGAAGCGCTTCAGCAAGGCCTTGTCGTCGGCACTGTTGGCGGTCACGTCGGCCTGCAGCACACGGACCTTGCCGAGGCGCTGCAGGACGGCCGGATCGCGGAAGGTCATGGTCTCGAGTTCCTTGCAGGCGACGCACCAGTCGGCATAA
>AEPR01000552.1 GCA_000195205.2 Oxalobacteraceae bacterium IMCC9480
CTGGACCTTGGCGCGGATGCCGATGCGGCTCAGGAATTGCGCGACGGTCTGGATGATTTGTTCGTCGTTGATGTAGCGGTTGTTCGGGCCGTGCAGGGTCAGTCCGAAGCCATTCGGATAGCCGGCGTCGGCTAGGAGTTTTTTGGCACCGGCGGGATCGTAGCCCTCGACTTTGAGGTCGTCGTTGTAGCCGAGAATGCCGGGAGCGACCAGATTCGAGGCGGGTTGTGCCAGGCCTTCCATGATGCGTGAGACCAGCGCCGGCCGATTGATGGACTTCGAGATGGCCAGCCGGACGCGGGGATCGCGCAGCGGATTTTTTGCCAGCGGCTTGCCGGCCAGGTCCGTGACGAACGGTGACGAATGCTCGGCCTGATCCAGGGTCCAGAAAATCGTGCGCCATGACACGCGTTGCTCAAGCCGGAAATCAGGATTGCGCTTGATGCGGGCGATATCGGCCGTCGGGACGGCTTCGATGGCATCGACGTCGCCGGCCAGCAGGGCGGCTGTGCGCGAGGCATTGTTGGCAATGACGCGCAGCGTGACCTTGTCCCAGGTCGCCTTTTCACCCCAGTAATCCGGGTTGCGCGCCAGTTCGATGCGGTCGCCGCGCAGGAAGCTCACGAACTTGAACGGCCCGGTGCCGATCAGCGCGCGGCCGCTGTTGAAGTCGTCGGTGCTGGCGTTCTGTGCGGCTTTTTTCGAGACGATGAAAATGGTCGACATGTCCAGCGGCAAGGGGCCATACGGTGCCGCCGTCGTCAGGCGCAGGGTCAGCGGATCGACCGCCTGCTTGTCGACGATCTGGCGGGTGTAGGTGGTGAAGGGGCCGGGGCTGTTGGTTAGCGTCGCCGGACGGTCGAGCGAAAAAATCGCATCCTCGACCGTGAACGGCGAGCCGTCATGAAACTTCACGCCGGGACGCAGCTTGAATTCCCAGGTGGTGGCATTGACCGCGCGCCATGACAGCGCCAGTCCCGGGATCAGCTTGCCGCTGGCATCGACGTTGACCAGCGCATCGAACAGATGCGACGACAGCGCGATGTTCGGGGCAATGTTGAGGTAGTGGGGATCCAGCGAGGACACATCGGCGGCCAGGCCGAGTTTCAGTTCGGTGGCGTGCGCCACAGTGGCACTGGTCGCCACCAGCACAAAAAACAGCCGGGCGAGGGTGGTCAATACGGTGCGCATCGGCGTGGCGGTGCGTGATGGAAGAGGCGATGTCATGGAATCCTTAAGGTGCGAAAAGGCGAGCGCGTCATTATCTACTGACTTGCGATAAACCGGAGGCGTGTTGGCACGCACAGGATTGACAGGTCGTGCGCCGGCGCGACCGGAAACTGCGCGACAGTCACCGGTACGATTGCCACAAATCCGCGCCATCACGTATCAGATGGTAAGGTAGATCGCTCTACTCACCCGTATAGAGAAGAATCCATGAAGAAAAAACCCTCCCGGCTACTCATTGCGCTGATCGTCGTGGCTGTTGGCGCCGGTGCGTTATACCTCTGGACGCAAAGCCGTCGTGTCGACACCGTGCAGGAAGTGCCCGCACCGCCACCTATTCCGCCGCTGTCCGGCACCGAACCTGTACTGCCCGATACGGCCGACGCGTCCAAGCCGGCCGAGCCCGTCGTCAAGTTTCCGCTGACACCGCCCGAGGTCGCCGCAACAGCAGCGCCCGCAGCGGTGCCGGCTCAGGCATTGCCCACACTGGCTGATTCCGATCCGCTGGTGAACAAGGAATTGCAGGGACTGTTCCAGCGCAAGGACTTCGTGAACTGGCTTATCCCGGCGAGTTTTGTGCGTCATGTGGTAGCAACCGTCGATAACCTCGGCCGCTCCCAGGCACCGAAAGCGGTCTGGCCGGTGCATCCGACGCCTGGTAAATTCACCACCGTCACCACGGCAACCGGCGAGGCCATCGCTGCCGATAACGGCGCGCGCTACAGTCCGTTTGTGGCGTTCGTCGAAGCCGTCGACAGTCGCAAGGCCGTAGCCGTCTACGTGCGCTTGTATCCGCTGTTCCAGCAGGCGTATGTCGACCTCGGTTTTCCGAAGCGCTACTTCAATGACCGACTGGTGGCCGTCATCGATCAGTTGATGGCGACGCCAAAGCCGACTGGCGAACTGGCGGTCAGCTTGCTCGAAGTAAAGGGACCTATCCCGTCGCTGCGTCCGTGGGTGCGCTACGAGTTCACCGATCCGGAACTGAAAACGCTGTCATCCGGCCAGAAAATCATGCTGCGCATGGGGTCGCAGAATCAACGACGGCTGGACGTAAAGCTGGCCGAGTTACGCAAGGAACTGGTCGCCGCGTCGCAACGCGGGCCGGGCCGGGATGTGCCAAGTAACTGACACAACGGAACTCGCCGCAAGGCCGCTCCCGAAAGCGATAACGTTGCTCCTGTAGGGTGGGCAC
>AEPR01000551.1 GCA_000195205.2 Oxalobacteraceae bacterium IMCC9480
TTCAGCCATTGCGAACCGGTTTCATCGAAGCCCATGTTGGCGGCCATTGCGCCAACCGAAGCGGCCGTCATCAGGGTACCCAGGGCGATAGTCATTGCAAATTTTTTGGTGTTCATCAGGTTTCTCCAGAAATTAAATTGATCGGTGCTTGTCTGGCAAACTTCTTCGTCTGCCTAACCATGGATCAAAGTTTAGTCTCTGACCCCGCACACTAAAGTGACGCCGGCATTACAAAACCGTAATGCGAAGCACAGGACTCCCAATGCATAAAAAACACTCAGACATCGGACGATGTCAGGTAGGCGCTCACCCAGCGGCATGATTGCGCCGTTTCGTGATGACGAATAAATCAGAGCGCATCTGGTTACTGGCGAAGTGAATTTTCCGGAGGCGGAGAGTGAGTCCGTGCACTTTAGATGCCAGTTGCTGCGCCACGCGCTGGTGCAGATCAACAAGGTAGTCCTACGGATCTATGTCGTGCAGACGGCAGGTCGCAATCAGAATTTGCATGATGCCGATGTGTTTTGCGTTCAGCTCGGTCCAATTAAACAACCAATTTTTTCATCTATGTACATATTTTCATAGACGGAAAAACTTCATGTTCGGCAAGCGTCCGCCAATCCCCATCTATCTCTAGTCAAGCTGCCATGCCATGGTTCTCGTTTTGATTATCGAACGAGGCACAGGTGATAGGAGCAGACAATAGCAATGCACAGCGTTACTACCGGCATGGGGAAGCATTCTGGCCAACGTCTGGTTCAAGGTCGACGGGGAACGCTCGTAGGGTAAGCTGGGCGCGAACCGCACCGAAGTGCTGTTGAATCATGCGATCGCTACGTACTGGGGACTGCAGGCTGGCGTGCGCCATGACTTCGGGGAAGGTCCGGGCCGGACCTGGGCCTCGGTCGGTTTTCAGGGCCTGGCGCCGTACTGGTTTGATCTGCAGGCGACGGCT
>AEPR01000550.1 GCA_000195205.2 Oxalobacteraceae bacterium IMCC9480
CTGCCAATGCCGACCGTGCATGGTGCATTCACCTCACCCGGCCACCTCTTTGACAGCCCGCCGCCGCGCCACCACCCGTGCCCGCGCCGGCAAGGCAATGCGTTCGACCGGCTGGCTTTCCGCCGCAATGAAGGCTTCCAGCGCCGTCGACAGATCCACGAATAATTGCGAGCCCAGCGCCCGCTCGATCTCGCGGTATTGCGCCTCGACCAGCGGGGCCAGCTCCGCCATCAGCTGATCGCCTTTTCTGGCCAGTTGCACCAGCACGCGACGTTGGTCGCCTTCGACCCGGCTGCGCAGCACCAACTGCATGGTTTCCATGCGTGCCAGCACGCCGGTCATGCTCGGACTCTGGATCTGGCATAAGGTACAGATCTCTCGTGGTTCTAGCGATCCGTGCTCGTCGAGCGTGCGCAGGATGCGCCATTGTTGTTCGGTCAGGCCGAAGTGATTCAGGATGGGCCGGAAGTGCGTCATCAGGCAGTCACGTGCTTTCAGGAATACCTGCGGCAGGTTGCGATGGGCGATACGTTTTTTCATCGTGGGCTCCGGATCCGGCGGTTAGTATCAACCATGAATTTCTCATGATCATGTCTTGACTCACTCACATATTAGCAATTATTATCGCTCACCTCATTATCGCTCACATGTTAGTGAATTCACCCGAAAGTCCATCATGATCATCAGAGACCGGCCTTCCGGACTCAAGCTGTTCCTGCTGTTGCGCGGCTCGGTCCTGCCGCGCATCCTGCCGACGCTGATCGTCAACATCGTCATCGCCACGCTGGTGACGGTGTCGCACGGCGATCTGTACACCTTGAAGATCACGCTAACCACCATCCCGTTCACGCTGATCGGTTTGCCGATTGCGATTTTCCTGGGCTTTCGCAATAACGCCGCCTATGACCGCTTCTGGGAAGGCCGCAAACTCTGGGGCGAGCTGGTGCTGCGCTGTCGCAATCTGTCGCGCCAATGCCAGAGCCTGATCGACTATCCCGAACCGGCCGTGGCCAGCCTGGGTCTGTCGGACTTGCGGGTACGGATGATTTACCGCGCGATTGTTTTTTCGCATGCCTTACGCGACTTGCTGCGCAACCAGCCGATGACCACCGAGCTGCAGACACTGCTGCTGCCCGACGAATGGACGCAACTGGCCAAGGCCGGCAACAAGCCGGATTTCCTGATGCAGCGCATGGGCCAGGACTTGCGGCTAAGCCTGAAGGAGGGACGTATCGATCCCTGCCTGGCCGTCGCCATCGACACCACGCTGTCGGCGATGACGGTCGCATCAGCTTCGTGCGAACGGATCCGCAATACGCCTATCCCGTTTTCGTACACGCTGCTGCTGCATCGTACTGCCTACATTTATTGTTTTCTGCTGCCTTTCGGCCTGGTCGATTCGATCGGTTTCATGACGCCGTTCGTGGTCGCGGTGGTGGCCTACACCTTCTTCGGCCTTGATGCACTCGGTGATGAAATCGAAGAACCGTTCGGCACCGAATCGAATGACTTGCCGCTCGATGCGATTTGCCGCGCGATTGAAATCGACTTGCGCGCGTCGCTGCAGGATGAGTTCGCCCCGCCGCCGGTGGTGCCGATTAATTTTTGCCTGACCTGATCCGGAGTCTCCATGCAAGACCAGTTACCGCACCACGACCGCATCCGCCTGCCTGCCCTGCATGAACGCATCACCACTGCCGCTGCTGCTGCCGCGCTGATCCAGGATGGCATGACCGTCGGCATGAGCGGCTTCACCAAGTCGGGCGATGCCAAGGAAGTGCCGCTGGCGATAGCCGAGCGGGCCCGCCAGTCGCCATTCAAGATCACGCTGATGACCGGTGCGTCGCTCGGCAATGACGTCGACAAACTGCTGACCGAAGCCGGCGTGCTGGCGCGACGCCTGCCGTTCCAGGCTGACCCGGTGCTGCGCGCGGCGATCAATCGGGGCGAGGTCATGTATGTCGATCAGCACCTGTCCGAGACCGTCGAGATGCTGCGCACCCGCCAGCTCGGCCCGATTGACATCGCCATCGTCGAAGCCATCGCGATCACCGAAACCGGCGCGATCATTCCGTCAACCTCGATCGGCAACAGTGCCAGCTTCGCGATCCTGGCCGACAAGGTCATCGTCGAGATCAACCTGAACCAGTCACTCGAACTTGAGGGCCTGCACGATATCTTCATCCCCAAGCACCGGCCGCACCGCGAACCAATGCCGCTGATGACGCCGAGCGACCGGGTCGGCACCACCGCGATCCACATCCCGCCGGAAAAAATTGTCGCCATCGTCATCACCGAAAAGAACGACAGCTCGTCAACCATCCTGCCGCCGGACACCGACACCGATGCGATCGCCGCGCACCTGGTGGATTTTTTCAAGGAAGAAGTCCGGATCGGCCGGCTGACTAACCATCTGTTGCCGCTGCAGGCCGGCATCGGCACGATTGCCAATGCCGTCATGACCGGCTTCATCAATAGCCCCTTCTCTGGCCTGACGATGTATTCGGAAGTGCTGCAGGATTCGACCTTCGACCTGTTCGATGCGGGCAAGCTCGACTTCGCATCGGGCTCATCGATCACGCTGTCGGCGGACAAGGGCAAGCAGGTGTTTGGCGAGCTGGCGCGCTACAAGGAGCGGCTGGTGCTGCGTCCGCAAGAGGTGAGCAACCATCCGGAAATCATTCGCCGGCTCGGCATCATCGCGATCAATACCGCGCTGGAAGCCGATATCTACGGCAACGTCAATTCGCCCCATACGCTGGGCACGCATGTGATGAACGGCATAGGCGGCTCGGGCGACTTTGCGCGCAATGCGTATCTGGCGGTATTTGCGACCAAGTCGCTGGCCCAGGGCGGCAGGATTTCGAGCATCGTGCCGATGGTGTCGCATGTCGACCATAACGAACACGACGTCGATATCCTCGTCACCGAAATCGGGCTGGCCGACTTGCGCGGACTGGCACCGCGCGAACGGGCCCAGGTCATCATCAATCATTGCGTCGCGGAGCCGTACCGGCAACTGCTGCGGGATTATGTGGCTGAAGCCGGCGAACGCGGCGGGCATACGCCGCATGTGCTGGAAAAAGCGCTGTCCTGGCACACCCGTTTTCGCGACACCGGCACAATGTTGCCGCCGCCCGTCACGCCGGCGGCGACGACCTGACCGGCTGGTTAGCCGACCATCACTTCGCTGATCTGCATCACCGGCGCGAGGTCGGTGTAGTTCGGAATGTCACCGAGGATCTCGGTGGCATGCGGGCCGAAGCCGGCCTGAAAACTCTCGACCGAATCACAAAAAATATGGCACATGCCGATGTAGGTCGCCGGCGTACCGGGTGCGCCGCCGGACAAGCCTTTGTCGACCGTGTAGGACTTGCAGGTATCGCCCATGCGCGCCTTGACCATCGGCATGTGCTTGTCGCGGTAGTACTCGTGATTGAAACGGGCACCGGGGGTGTTCGGGTACATCACGCTCACTTTGATCATGGTTTGTCTCCTGAGTAGGGTTTTTTGATGGCCCGGTAATATGGGATGGTCGAGTGTGCCAGAAATATTTCGGGGATGCCTGTACCATCGCAGCGGCATGGCTCCCTGATTTCCGTTAGTACGCACTTACCCGAGAAGGACTACCCATGATCAAATTTTATTTTCATCCGTCACCGAACCCGCTGAAAGTCGCCCTCTTCCTCGAAGAAGCCGGCCTGCCCTACGAGACCATTCCGGTCGATACCCGCAAAGGCGAACAGCACCTAGCGGACTTCCTGAAAATCAATCCGAATGCAAAGACCCCGGCGCTGGTTGATGGCGATGCGATCATCTTCGACAGCAATGCGATCCTGTTGTACCTGGCCGAAAAAACCGGCCTGTTCCTGCCTGAGAACACCCCGGCCGCACGCGCTCAGCTGTATTCGTGGCTGATGTTTGTCGCCAGCGGCATCGGTCCGTATTCGGGTCAGGCAGTCCACTTCAAGCACTTCGCGCCCGAGCCAAAAGAATACGCCGTCAATCGCTATGTCTTCGAAGCCGAACGCCATTACGCGATCCTCGATGCGCAACTGGCCAAGCACCGCTACATGCTGGGCGAGACCTACACGCTGGTCGACATGGCGGTCTGGGGCTGGGCCCGCGCGCTGCCGTTCATCCTCGGTGCCAATGCCTGGGACAAGCTGCCCAACCTCAAGCGTCTGTTCGATGAAATCAATGCACGGCCTGCTGCACAACGCGCCGAAGCCCTGAAATCGCAGTTCACGTTCAAGGCTGAAATGGATGACGCGGCCAAGGCCGCGATGTTCCCGCAAAACGCCCGCCTCGGTACCTGAACCCGATAGCCACCGGGCGGTTCCACGCGATGTTCCGGCTGCGGCGCTTGCTGCGCTTGCGCAATCTGCTGCGCTTCACCATCGGCGTGTCCACCACGCTGATGCTGGCGCTGGTGTTCGTGGTGCTGTTCGAGCCGGGCCTGACGTATCATACCAACGCGCCGGTGCCGTCAACACGCTCGCCGGCACTGCTCGATTTGCTGGGCAGTGCGGTCGAACAGGCACCGCTGGCGCTGGCTGATGCCACGCTCTATCCCGAAGGAAAAAATTTCTACCCGGCTGAACTGGCGCTGATTCGCAATGCCACCAGCTCGATCGACCTTGAGGCCTTCATCTTTCATGCGACGCCGATTGGCCAGCGTTTCGTCGATGCGCTGGCCGAACGCGCGCGCGCCGGCGTCAAGGTCCGTGTGGTGGTCGACGCCGTCGGCAGCCTGCCGACGCCGGATCATTTTTTTGACCCGCTGCGTGCCGCTGGAGGGCAAGTGGCGTGGTACCAGCCGTTTCGCTGGTACACCCTGAAACGCTGGAACAACCGGACCCACCGCGAATTGCTGATCGTCGATGGACAGACCGCCTTCATTGGCGGTGCCGGCATAGGCGCAGCCTGGGATACCGGCACCGTTGACTCGCCGCCGTGGCGCGATCTGATGGCGAGCGTGACTGGCGCGCCGGCGCGTGGCTTGCAGGCGGTCTTTGCGCAGAGCTGGCTGGAAAGCCATGGCGAAATTCTTGTCGGTCCCGACCTTGCAGTGGGTCGCACTCCCCTGCCGGCCGTGATTGGCATCGACGAGCGGGTCGCCATGGTGGTCGGCAGCACCCCGACCGGCGGTCGCTCGACCCGTGCCCGCGTGCTGTTCCAGGTGCTGGTGGGGGCGGCGCGGCAGGAGTTGCTGATCACGTCGCCGTATTTCGTGCCGGACCGGTCGATGCGCACTGCGCTGCTCGACGCGGTTGCGCGCGGCGTGCGCGTGACAATCATGACCAATGGCGAGCACAACAACCATACGATTGCGCGGCTGGCCAGCCGGCGCTCGTACGGCGAACTGATCGCCGGCGGCGTGCAAATTCGCGAGTATCAGCCCGGCATGCTGCATGCCAAGATCATGCTGGTCGATGGCCTCTGGTCAGTGCTCGGCTCCACCAATTTCGATAACCGTTCATTCGGGCTGAACAATGAAGTCAACCTGGTGCTCAGGGATGCGACAATTGCGACCGGATTGCGTAGCACGGTTGCCAGCTATCTCGACCAGAGCCGGCGCATCACACTGGCGGACTGGGCAGACCGTTCGCTCGGTGAGCGGGTGTTTGCCGCACTGGGATCGGTACTGGAACGGCAGGAATAACGGCAGCAATAACATCCCCTCGTCAAAACAGACGAGGGTAAAAACAAGACAGGGAAATCACATGCAAGCCATCGACGAGCTCGACGAACACGACGACGAGAACACGCCGTCACGCCAGGAAGCTGCCAAGCGCAGCACCCTGGTCAGTGTGGTCGTCAACATCGGCCTGACCATCGGCCAGGTCACCACGGGCATCCTGGCCAATTCGGCCGGACTGATCGCCGACGGCATTCATTCGCTGTCGGACCTGATCGCTGACTTCGTGGTGCTGTTTGCCAATCACCATAGCCAGAAAGCACCGGACGACGATCATCACTACGGTCATCAGCGCTACGAAAATGCCGCCTCGCTGACACTGGGCCTGCTGCTGCTGGCGGTTGGCGTCGGCATGTTGTGGGGCGCGTTTCACAAGATCGAACAACCGGGGGCCATCCAGCCGGTCAAGTCGGTCGCGATCTGGGTCGCACTGGCGGCACTGCTGGCCAAGGAATCGCTGTTTCGCTACATGCTCAACGTGGCACAGAAAGTCCGTTCCAGCATGTTGATTGCCAATGCCTGGCACGCCCGTTCGGATGCAGCCGCGTCGCTGGTCGTGGCCGTCGGCATCACCGGCAGCCTGATGGGCTATCCGATGCTCGATCCGCTGGCCGCGATGATCGTCGGTTTCATGGTCACGAAAATGGGTTGGGGCTTTGCCTGGGATGCCTTGCATGACTTGATGGATCGCGCGGTCGATGACGACACCGTGCAGGCGATCCGCGCAACCCTGACCGACACACCCGGCGTACTCGGCTGGCACGACCTGAAAACCCGCAAGGCCGGTGACCTGATCCTGGCCGATGTCCATCTTGAAATCGATGCCGACCTGACTGTCGAACAGGGCCACGACATCGCCCTCGAAGCCCGTCGCCGCGTCATGGAACGGCACGCCGTACTAAACCTGATGACCCATGTCGATCCACTCCGGATCAAGCCATCCCCACCACAAGGAGTCGTATGAATCACCAGATCGATTTGCGCAGCGATACCGTC
>AEPR01000549.1 GCA_000195205.2 Oxalobacteraceae bacterium IMCC9480
TAGGATGCAATAACCGAAGGGCATTGCAACCCGCTACACCGCCGGGTGATGAAACACCTGCCGCAAATACGCCAGAAAAGTTTCGTCATTACACATCGTCTTGCCCGGCGAATCCGACAGCTTGGCCACTGACTGGTCGTTGCAGATGATCAGCTTCATCACGATATTGAGCGGCACCAGGCCGACATCGTTGGTCAGGCTGGTGCCGATGCCAAACCCGGTCAGCACGCGGTCGGCAAAGTGCCGGTATAGCGCCAGCGCGCGCGGCAGGTCGAGGCCGTCGGAAAACACCAGCCGCTTGGTCTGTGTGTCGATGCGCAATCGGGCGTAGTGGGCCAGCGCTTTTTCGCCCCAGACCACCGGGTCGCCCGAATCATGACGCAAGCCATCGAACAGCTTGGCGAAGTACAGGTCGAAGTCGGCAAGGAAGGCATCCATGCCGACCACATCGGTCAATGCGGTGCCGAGGTCACCACGGTATTCCTGTACCCAGTCTTCGAGCGCGGCTTTCTGGAAATCGCGCAGCCGCACGCCGAATGACTGATACGACTGCAGGTATTCGTGCGCCATCGTGCCGATGGGCGTGAGCTGGTATTTGCGCGCCAGCCAGACATTCGAGGTGCCCTTGAAATACTGCGGCACGCTGGTGGCCAGCGTGCGCACGACTTCATCGTGCCAGGCACCGGAGTAGCGCCGGCGCAGGCCGAAATCAAAAAAGGCGAAGCCGTTGCGCCGTACCGGCTCGTCGCCAAACGCGGTCAGCGTGGCGATCTTTTGCTGCAGGCGAAGACGGCCTTCAGCCAGTGCGACAACCGGATCGGAACGCCGGAAATACAGCTCGTTGACGATCACCAGCACGAAGATTTCGAAGCCGGTCACGTGCACTTGCGGACCGCGCGCATGGATAGACAGCGTGTCGCCATCGACGGTGACATGGATGAACTTGCGCTGGAAACGGAACACCGTCAGGAAGTCGACGAAGTCGCTTTTCATGTAGCGCAGGCTGCGCAGGTAATCGAGTTCATCGTCGGCAAATGCCAGCGTGCACAGATGATCGAGTTCGCGTTCGACATCGGCCTGCAGTTGCGCCAGCGGATACGCCGGCGTGTTGCGACAAGTGAACGCGTACTCGGTCTGCGCATCGGGATGGCTGTGCAGCAGCGCCTGCCACATCGTGAACTTGTAGAGGTCGGTTTCGAGCAGGCTATGGACGATAGGTGGCATGGGCGGTATTGTCTGGTCGCTTCAGAATTTGACGGTTTCGCCGTGACGCAGTACGCCAAATTCACCGGCCGGTACGGCGGCATCCTGCAGCGCCTGAATAAGCGCCTTTGGCGGTTCATCGAGTGGTTCGTCGGTCAGCTCGAACGTGCCCCAATGGATGCCGATCGAGCGTTTCGCGCGCAGGTCACGATGGATGCGTACGGCTTCGGTCGGGTTCACGTGTTGCGGTGCCATGAACCAGCGCGGCGCGTACGCACCGATCGGCAGGAGTGCCAGATCGGTTTGCGGAAAGCGTTTGGCGATGTCCGTAAAGTCGGCCGAATAACCGGTGTCGCCGGCAAAGAAGAACGAAAACGGCTTCGTTGCCGCCGCATCGGTACGCACCATCCAGCCACCCCACAGCGTCTCGAAACGGTCGGTCAGCGTGCGCGCCGACCAGTGCTGCACTGGCACCAGATGCAGGTCCAGTCCGGGCACGCTGGCATGCTGCCACCAGTCCAGTTCGCGCACGTTGGTGATGCCGGCGTCGGCCATCCATGCCTTCAGCCCGAGCGGCACCAGAAACAGCGGCGGGCCACCTGCCTGCTGGTTGAGCTGTTGCACGCTAGGCTTATCCAGATGGTCGTAATGGTTGTGCGAGATCAGCACCACGTCGACATGCGGCATCTGCGCGATCGTCATCGGCACGCGCACCTTGCGCTTCGGACCATAGAAACTGACCGGCGACGCGCGTTCCGAAAAGATCGGGTCGGTCAGCACATTGACGCCATTGACCTGCATCAGCACCGTCGCATGGCCGATCCAGGTCGCGCTGGTGACGCGTTGGTTTTGCGCCAGCCACGGCAGATCGGGACTATCGACCGGGAACTGGTAATTGTTGGCCGGCGGCTTGGGCACCCCTTGCGTGATGCGCTCCCATTGCCACTTCAGGAACGAGCCGCCGCTGATGGCACCCTCCAGATAATTATTCCGGTAGCCGTCTTTCGTGTGATGCGACGGCGAGGGCGCAGTGGCCGGTTCGGCGACTGCGCAACCCATGCACAGCAGCGCCGTGCCTAGCGTGGCCAAGCGCTTGAGCGCTCTCAAGAAATCGCCGTCAAGGTGTGCGGCTTGAGTTTCGATTCCAGCGCCTTGCCTTTGCGGGCACGCTTGCCGGTATGCAGCGCCAGGCCGGTGGCAGACAGGCTGACTTCCTGTGTCTTGCCGCCGCGTCCGATGCCGGACACGAGCACGCCGCGCTGGCTGACCGGTTGCGCAGCCAGCAGTTTTTCGCCGTCTTCGAGTGCCATCAAAATCATCCCGCGCCCGCCGCTCATGGTCTTGAGTTCATCGAGGCCGAACACCAGCAGCCTGCCTTCCCCGGACAGGCAGGCCACGGAACTGGCCGACGGTATCAGCATCTGTGGTGGCAGCGGCAGATCACCGGCGTCCAGCGTGATGAAGGCCTTGCCGGCCTTGTTGCGACCGATCATGTCGGCGGCGCGGGCAATGAAGCCGTAACCGGCCGTCGACGCGAGCAGCATCGTGCTATCCGCGCTGCCGGCAAAGTAATGCAGCACCGTGCTGCCGCTGGCCAGTTCGACCAGTGCGCTGATCGGTGCGCCATCGCCGCGCGCGCCGGGCAGGGAGGACACAGCGATCGAATAGATCCGGCCGTTCGAGCCGAATGCCAGCAAGCTGTCTAGCGTGCGGCATTCGAAGGTGCGGTACAAGTCATCGCCGGCCTTGAACGCAAACTGCGCCGGATCGTGGCCGTGGCCGGTGCGGGCGCGCAGCCAGCCTTTTTGCGAGATCACGACCGTCACCGGTTCATCGATCACTTTCTGTTCGACGGTAGCGCGTTCGGCCGCTTCAATCAGTGTGCGGCGGGCGTCGCCAAAGCGTTTTTCATCGGCGTCGATTTCCTTGATGATCAGCTTCTTCATCGCGCCGGGATTGTTCAGCAATTCTTCCAGCGTGCTTTTCTCTGTACGCAAACCGGCCAGCTCCTGCTGGATCTTGATCGCTTCGAGGCGAGCCAATTGGCGCAGGCGGATTTCGAGGATGTCCTCGGCCTGCCGGTCGGACAGTTTGAAGGCACCCATCAGCGCCGGTTTCGGCTCGTCCGATTCGCGGATGATGCGGATCACTTCGTCGATATTGAGCAGGATGGTTTCGCGCCCTTCGAGGATGTGGATGCGGTCCTCGACTTTCTTCAGGCGGAAATGGCTGCGCCGGGTCACGGTGTCAAAGCGGAACGCGATCCACTCGCGCAGGATGTCGCCCAGGCCTTTCTGGCGCGGCCGGCCATCGCCACCGATCATCACGAGGTTGATCGAGGCGCTGGTCTCCAGCGAGGTTTGCGCCAGCAGCATGTTGGTGAATTCGGTCTGGTCCTGGTTCTTCGACTTCGGCTCGAACACCAGCCGTACCGGTGCCTCGCGGCCGGATTCGTCGCGTACCGCATCCAACAGCGACAACATCAGCTGTTTCTGCGCCAGTTGATCCGGCGACAGCGCTTTCTTGCCGAGCTTGATTTTCGGGTTGGTCAGTTCCTCGATTTCTTCCAGCACTTTTTGCGCCGAGGTGCCGTGCGGCAGTTCGGTGACGACCGCTTGCCACTGGCCGCGCGCCATCTCCTCGATCTTCCACAGCGCCCGTACTTTCAGCGAGCCGCGCCCGTTGGCATACATCTCCGACAGCGCTGCGGCCGACGTGATGATCTGCCCGCCGCTCGGAAAATCCGGACCCGGAATGATGGCCATCAGTTCGGCATGCGTGAGCGCCGGATTGCGGATCAGCGCCACCGCAGCTTGCGCGACTTCACGCAAATTGTGCGACGGGATTTCGGTGGCCATGCCGACCGCGATGCCCGACGCGCCATTGAGCAGCACGAACGGCAGGCGTCCCGGCAGCAGCGACGGTTCTTCGGTCGAGCCATCGTAATTGGGCTGGAAGTCGACGGTGCCGAGGTCGATTTCATCGAGCAGCAAACTGGAGATCGGCGTCAGGCGCGCTTCGGTGTAGCGCATCGCCGCCGCGCCATCGCCATCGCGCGAACCGAAGTTGCCCTGGCCATCGATCAGCGGATAGCGCAATGAAAATCCCTGCGCCATCCGCACCAGCGCGTCGTAGACCGACTGGTCGCCATGCGGATGCAATTTGCCGAGCACGTCGCCGACCACGGCGGCGGATTTGCGTGGCTTGGCGGCGGCGTTCAGGCCGAGCTGGTTCATCGCGAACAGGATGCGCCGTTGCACCGGTTTCTGGCCGTCGCTGACATCGGGCAGTGCGCGACCCTTGACGACCGAGATTGCGTAGTCGAGATAGGCGCGCTCGGCGAAAGTCGCCAGCGTCAGGGTTTCGGCGCCGTCCGGTGGTTCCGGGGTGTCGCCGTCAAACAGGGTGGCTTGTTCAGTCATGGATACTCAGAAAATCAGTTGGCATTAAGAGTCAGCGGGGCAGGCATGTTGCTGCGCCCGGGAATAGTCAGGTGGATGCGGCCGGTAGCGACCGCCAGCGCAGGCACTTGCGGCACATAAAACTGGTAGAACTGCGTCACCAGCCGGACGTAATTGCGCGTCTCGGGGTACGGCGGAATCGTGTTGCGGTACTTCTGTACCGCGCCTTCGCCGGCGTTGTATGACGCGATCACCAGCGCTTGCTGGTTCGGGAATAGCGCGCTCAGTTCTCGCAGGTAACGCGCGGCCAGGCGCACGTTGGTGGTCGGGTCGCTCAATTTTTGCTGGATGCTTTTTCTGGCATCGCCGACCAGTCCGTAACGCTCGGCGGTGGCGGGCATGATCTGCATCAGGCCGATCGCACCCTTCGGTGAAATCGCAGCCGGATTGAAGCCCGATTCGGCCGCCATCATCGCCTTCATCAGGGCCAGGTCGACCTTGAATTCGGCGGCAGCAGCAGCCAGCACGTCCTCGAATTTTTTCAGGTTCGGATGCTCGGTTAGCACCTTGAACAACGGTGTGCGAAGCGGTTCCGGCGCGGCCGGTGTCAGCTGCGATGAATCGAACACGCCATCGCCCTTGATGAACAACTGATAGCGCTCGTCGAGGGCTTCGGTCGAAAAGTGCGTATCGCCTTGCGCATCGACGTAGCCGTACACATCGGCGCGGGCGGCCGATGACAGCAGACAGGTCGCCAATATGACGGCGTTAAATATCGGCTTCAGCTTCGTTCCCGTGTTCTTCGATCCAGGCCCGCCGTGCCGCGGCTTCGCCTTTGCCCATCAACATATTGAAGCGCTCTTCCGACGAGACCAGATCGAACTCGCCAAACGCCACCGGTAGCAGGCGCCGGGTGTCGGGATTCATCGTGGTTTCCCACAATTGTTCGGCATTCATTTCACCAAGTCCCTTGAAGCGCGAGATGCTCCAGGCACCTTCCTTGACGCCATCCTTGCGCAGCTTGTCCTCGATCGCGACCAGTTCGCCGCTGTCGAGCGCGTAAATTTTTTGCGCCGGCTTCTTGCCGCGTGCCGGTGCATCGACCCGGAACAGTGGCGGACGCGCGATGCAGATGTGGCCGTGGTCGATCAGTTTCGGGAAGTGCTTGAAGAACAGCGTCAGCAGCAGGACCTGGATATGCGAGCCGTCGACGTCCGCATCCGACAGGATGCAGATGCGGCCGTAGCGCAGGTTGCTCAGGTCCGGCGTGTCGTTCTTGCCGTGCGGGTCGACGCCGATGGCGACCGCGATATCGTGGATTTCATTGTTCGCAAAGAGCCGGTCGCGCTCGGTTTCCCACGCGTTCAGGACCTTGCCGCGCAAGGGCAGGATGGCCTGGAATTCCTTGTCGCGGCCCATCTTGGCCGAGCCGCCCGCCGAGTCGCCCTCGACCAGGAAAATCTCGTTGCGCTTGATGTCGTTCGATTCGCAATCGGTCAGCTTGCCGGGCAATACCGCCACGCCGGACGACTTTTTCTTTTCGACTTTCTGTGACGAGCGCAGTCGGGATTGCGCCTGCTTGATGACCAGGTCGGCCAGCTTCTTGCCGTATTCGACATGCTCGCTGAGCCACAATTCGAGCGACGGCCGCACGAACGTAGAGACCAGTTTGACTGCATCACGCGAATTCAGGCGCTCCTTGATCTGGCCCTGGAATTGCGGATCGAGCACCTTGGCCGACAGCACGAACGAGACCCGTGCGAAGACATCTTCGGATAATAATTTCACGCCCTTGGGCAGCAGCGAGTGCATCTCGGCGAAGCTTTTGACGGCGCCGAACAAGCCTTCGCGCAAGCCCGATTCATGGGTGCCGCCGGCCGAGGTCGGGATCAGGTTGACATACGATTCGCGCACCACGCCACCGTCTTCGGTCCATGCTACGACCCATGCCGCGCCTTCGCCTTCGGCAAATCCTTCGGCATCCTTGCCGGCATATTGTTCGCCTTCGAACAGCGGGATCAGCGGGTCCGAACTGGTTGCTTGCGCCAGGCATTCGACGAGGTAACCGCGCAAGCCCTGCTCGTATTGCCAGGTCTGCGATTCGCCGGTCTTGCCATTGACCAGCGTGACTTTCACGCCCGGAAGCAGCACTGCTTTCGAGCGCAGCAAGCGTTGCAGTTCGGATTGCGAGATGGCGGGGGAATCGAAGTATTTGGGGTCCGGCCAGGCAGTGACGCGAGTACCGGATTTCTTGTCGTCGCGGGTGATCGGACGGGTGCTGATTTTTTCGATCAGGTCGCCGCTGGCAAAGGCCAGGCTATGCACGCCGCCTTCGCGCCAGACGGTGATTTCCAATCGTGTCGACAGCGCATTCGTGACCGATACGCCAACGCCATGCAAGCCACCGGAAAACGCATACGCGCCGCCGCTGCCCTTGTCGAACTTGCCGCCGGCATGCAGGCGCGTGAAAACGATTTCGACCGTCGGCACGCCCTCTTCGGGATGAATGCCGACCGGGATACCGCGTCCATCGTCATCGACGGTGACGCTGCCATCGGCATTTTGCGTGACGGTGATGTGCTTGCAATAGCCGCCGAGTGCTTCATCGGAGGCGTTGTCGATGACTTCCTGGATGATGTGCAGCGGGTTCTCGGTACGGGTGTACATGCCGGGACGCTGCTTGACCGGTTCTAGTCCTTTGAGGACACGGATCGATGATTCGCTGTAATCGGAGGGGGCAGTTTTCTTTGTGGCCATTCAGGTTGGTGCTCTAGTGACGGTATTGCTGGTGGGCGGGTGTGTTTGTGCAGTGCATTCTAATGGGGTTTGCGGGGGCGGGGGATTTGAGGCGGGGAAAATAGTTGGGACGGTGCGGCGTTAAGACCTTGAAAAGGTTCAAGCCGGACGGTATTTTTTTATTACTTAGTCGCTTGAATTTTTTGCCGTGTTGGTATTGGCGACGGTCAGCGGTGCGCCCGG
>AEPR01000548.1 GCA_000195205.2 Oxalobacteraceae bacterium IMCC9480
CTACTCCTGATACGGATTGCCAAACCCCAGTTTCGCCAGCACTTCGATTTCCAGCGCTTCCATCTCGTCAGCCTCGACCTCGTCTTCGTGGTCGTAGCCTTGCGCATGCATCACGCCATGCACCACCAGATGGGCGGCATGGGCGAGCAAGGGTTTGCCTTGCGCGAGTGCTTCGGCCTGCAGCACGTCGGTACACAGGATCAGGTCGGCGCGGGTGATGTCGTCATTGGGATCTTCTTCGCCATCGTTGTAGGCAAAAGTCAGCACGTTGGTCGCGTAATCCTTGCTGCGGTAATCGCGGTTGAGCGTGCGGCCTTCGTCGCTGTCGACGAAGCGCACGGTCAGCTCTGCAGGCGCGAACAGAGCAGCCTGGACCCAGCGTCTTACCAGCGGCCGGGTCACGAGCGTGGCCAGGCGCGGGTCCGGATACTGGACCGATAACGAGAGTTTATTTTTTTGCGACACGGCGGCTCGCTGCTTGTTTGACCGGGGCCGGCGCGCTGGCTGCTTCATACGCATCGACAATGCGCGCCACCAGCGGATGACGGACCACGTCGGCGCTGTTGAAGCGCGTGAAGGCGATGCCACGGACGTTGTCGAGCACGTCGATCGCGTCGACCAGTCCGCTCTTTTGCGTACGCTGCAAATCGATCTGCGTGATGTCGCCGGTCACCACAGCCTTGCTGCCAAAGCCGATCCGCGTGAGGAACATCTTCATCTGCTCCGGCGTGGTGTTCTGCGCTTCATCGAGGATCACGAAGGCGTGGTTCAGCGTGCGACCGCGCATGTAGGCCAGCGGCGCGATTTCGATGGCCTGTTTTTCGAACATTTTTTGCGTGCGGTCGTGGCCGAGCAAGTCGTACAGCGCGTCGTACAACGGGCGCAAATACGGGTCGACTTTCTGGGCCAGATCGCCGGGCAGAAAGCCCAGCCGTTCGCCGGCTTCGACTGCCGGGCGGGTCAGCACGATGCGTTTGACGACATCGCGTTCGAGCGCATCGACCGCGCACGCTACCGCCAGGTAGGTCTTGCCGGTGCCGGCCGGACCGACGCCGAAAGTGACGTCATGGTCGAGGATGGCTTTCAGGTAGGCCAGCTGGTTCGGCGTGCGGCCGCGCAGGTCCATGCGACGGGTCTTCAGTGTCGGGCCTTCCGGCGCTGGCGTGTCGGCCTCAGCCTCGATCAGTTCCAGCGCTTTCTTTTTGGCCGCGCCACGCAGCGGTTTCAGGCTCGCGGCGGGGACTTCGGCATAGGCCATGCCGGCGCGCTGTTCGACCAGGGCCAGCTGGACTTCTTCGATCGAGACCACCTTGTCGGCAATCGCATAGAACTGCGCCAGCAGGGCGGTTGCGCGTTCGGCATTGTGGCCACCGACGATGAAGCGTTCGCCACGGCGGAAGATAGTGACGTCGAGCGCGGCAGAAATCTGGCGCAGGTTTTCATCCATCGGCCCGCACAGGTGGGCCAGCCGCTTGTTATCGAGCGGCTCGGGAATGAAGTACAGCGGTTCGGCGGGGGAGCGAGTTTTCAAGCGGTTCTTTGTTGAGGTGTCTGAAGTGAAGGCGCAGCGAGCATTTCACCGCGTACCGAATAGCCGAAGCTGTGGGTGATGGTCAGGTCGAGCAGCTGGCCGACCAGGCTGGCACCGTCCGGTCCGGCGGCAAAGTTGACCACGCGGTTATTTTCGGCGCGACCCTGGAAATCGCCGGCGTCTTTTTTCGACGGGCCTTCGACCAGCACGCGCACGACCTGGCCAACCATCGCGTCGCTGTAGCGCCGCGTGTTGGCATCGATGACAGCTTGCAGGCGCTGCAACCGGGCCAGCTTGACGGCGTGCGGCGTGTCGTCTTCGAGCGTGGCGGCCGGTGTGCCGGGACGCGGGCTGAAGATAAAGCTGAAGCTGTTGTCGTAACCGATGTCATCGATCAGTTTCATCATCGCCTCGAAGTCGGCCTCGGTCTCGCCGGGAAAGCCGACGATGAAGTCCGACGAGATCGCGATGTTCGGCCGCACCGCGCGCAGGCGGCGGATGATGGACTTGTATTCGAGTGCGGTATAGCCGCGCTTCATGGCCATCAGCACGCGGTCCGAGCCATGCTGCGCCGGCAGGTACAAATGGTCGACCAGCTTCGGCACCTTGGCATACGCATCGATGAGGCGCTGGCTGAATTCTTTCGGATGGCTGGTGACGAAGCGGATGCGTTCGATGCCGTCGATCTCGGCAATGAATTCGATGAGCAGCGCAAAGTCGGCGATCTCGCCATCGGCCATCACGCCACGGAAGGCATTGACGTTCTGGCCCAGCAGCGTGATTTCCTTGACGCCTTGCGCGGCCAGTCCGGCCACTTCGGCCAGCACGTCATCGAAGCGGCGCGAGACTTCTTCACCGCGGGTGTACGGCACCACGCAATAACTGCAGTATTTGCTGCAGCCTTCCATGATCGACACGAAGGCCGTGACGCCATCAACCCGCGCCGGCGGCAGGTGGTCGAACTTTTCGATTTCGGGGAAGCTGATGTCGACCTGTGCCTTGCCGGACGCACGGCGCTGGTCGATCAGCGCGGGCAGGCGGTGCAGCGTTGCGGGCCGAACACGACATCGACATACGGCGCGCGCTTGATGATGGCAGCGCCTTCCTGCGAGGCGACGCAACCGCCGACGCCGATCACCAGGTCGGGCTTGAGCAGCTTCAGTTCGCGGATGCGGCCGAGGTCGGAGAAGACTTTTTCCTGGGCTTTTTCGCGCACCGAACAGGTGTTGAGGAGGATCACGTCAGCATCTTCGGGCGTGTCGGTCTTGAACATGCCGTGGGTGGCGTTGAGCACATCGGCCATCTTGTCCGAGTCGTACTCGTTCATCTGGCAGCCGAAGGTCTTGATGAATACTTTTTTCTGCATTATTGATTCTGGCTTGAAGTGGTGGTTTTGGCGGGAAGACGGACGGCCGCTTCAGCAGGGCTGAGCAGCCAGACCCGGTCGATTGCGCCGTCGAGGTTGGTGGTGTAGTTGACGATGTGCGCGCTGTTGCCCAGCGTGTTCGGAATCACCGTCAGGTTATCGGTACTCCAGATCCGTGCACCTTGCGAGAGCCGGGCCAGCTTGCCATCCACCTGGACTTGCGGATAGTCGGTGATGACCAGACTGGCGCGGCTGGCGCTGGTCGGGAATGGCCGGTCGAAGGCCAGCGCGGACAGCGTCGTCAGGGTCAGGGCTAACAAGATCAGGGGGCGAGATAAACGCATGGTGGCTCCGCAGGAAGGACTGTCGGGATGATTCAGGAGCGGGGCCGGTTAATGCGCAAGGCACCGCAAATGGCCCTGCAGTTTATCACCAACCCCGCGCCGGACCGCCGTCGCGCTCAACGCAACCGGGCGATGGCGAGCTGTGTCTCCCGGCAGATACGGGCATAGGCTTCATCGTTCAGGTTCAAGGCCTGCCAGGCGGTGCGCGAGACCGACGGTGCCAGTTCATGGCCTTCGTCGGACGATGCCAGCTGGTGCACGATGGCATTGGCAATGTGAACCAGCGCAGCCAGGAAGCCGACGCCGTGCCGATCCGGTTCGTGGTGGCCGGCAATCGCCAGGCGCATCGTGTCCGAAAAGTTCCAGCTGATCGCCAGCAGCTCGCCGGCCTCGGCGTGATCGATGTCGAGGATGTCGCGCTCTGCGTCGATCAGTGCGCCGCCGTGTTCGTGGTATCTGGCCAGCACGCGGGCGTACTCGTCAGGGAAGCAGCTCACCAGCACCAGCCGGCCGATGTCATGCAGCAGCGCCGCCGTCATCGCGATGTCGGGGTGCATGCCGATATGGCGGGCCAGGATACCGGCGGCGACCGAGGCATCACTTGAATGCCGCCAGAACACCGTGTGGTCGAAGCCCTTGCAGGTGCGCTCCGGAAAGCAACCGGTCAGCGCCGCCTTGGTAATGAGCGTGCGGACATTCTGGAACCCCAGCAGCGTGATGGCCTGATGGATCGTGGTGACCTTGACGGCCGTGGCGAAATACGCCGAGTTGGCCAGTCGCAGCGTCTTGGCCGTCAGCGCCATGTCTTGCGACACCTTGCCGGCCAGGACCGCGATATCAAGGTTGTCCTGATCAACGATATTGAGCAATTCCATCACGATCAGCGGCGGGGACGGCAAGTCCCGCACGTTCTGGATGCATTGCGTCCGGGTGGCAGTCGTCATGAGCTAGTCCGTGGTGGCGGTGGAGATGAAGTGAGGGTGCGCGCTAGCGGGCGAGAATACCTTAGACAGATGGTTGCGGATACTGGACGAAACCGAAATGCGCCGGCAAGGCAGCTGCATCGAGCCGGCCCAGCACGATCTTCTGGTCACGGTAAATCAGGATCAGCGTCGCCGGTTGCGCCGGTTGCGCCAGCCAGTCCAGCAGCGCGTCGTCATCGACGCTGACACCGTTGATCTGCAATTGTCCGAGCCAGTGCGCCGTATCGCGATCATCGACCTGCGCGACCTGCTCGCCCGACTGCAAGATCAACTGGCCCTGTGCGGTCAGCCAGGCGGCCTGGATGTGCTCGAGTGCGGTGCCGGTCTGCAGCACGAAGCCTTGTTGCGGGTCGGTGCGGGCGATGTACGGGGTCGCTTCGAGGTTCACGTAGACCCGTTGCGGTCCGTTCTGGAAATACCAGCGACCCTCTGCATCATGCAGATAATTGCGGTTGATGAAGCCCAGCAGCGCGACATGGGCGACCCGGTCGCCGGGCAGTTTGTGCTGCTGCGCCGCTTCGTCGCGCAGGCGCCAGTGGCCGCGCGCATCCAACGCCAGCCAGCCGTAGCAGTGCGGTACTTCCGGCCATTTGGCCATGGCCTTGCGAACGATGTCATCCATGCGAGTCATTCCTATGCTGAAGAAAATCAACGATGCGGCGCGGCAGCCAGTCGAGTCGTCCGGGTGGCGCGCCGTTGGCGAAGCCGACGTGGCCGCCGGTGTCCGGATAGTCTAGCGTCACGGCGGCTGCGGCGCTGGCGGGCAAATGCCGCCCCGGCAGGAATGGATCATTGCGGGCGTTGAGCACCAGCGTCGGCACCGTGATGTCACCGAGGACGTGGCGCGCGCTGGCGCGGTTCCAGTAATCGTTAGTGTCGCGATAACCATGCAGCGGCGCGGTGACGATATTGTCGAAGGCATACAGATCGCGCGCGGCCAACAGTTTGTCGCGGTCGAACAGGCCGGGGAACTGCGCCAGTTTTTGCAGACATTTTGGCTTGAGCGTTTGCAGGAACATGCGCGTGTAGACCAGGTTGAATCCGGACGACAGGGCCGCGCCGCCGGCGGCCAGGTCCAGCGGTGCCGAGATCGCGCAGGCGGCATCGACGATGCCGGCGCTGTGCTGCGATTCGCCGAGCCAGCGCAATAGGGCGTTGCCGCCCAGTGATACCCCGACCGCAAAAAAATCGCCGGCCTGCGCCGCTGCCGGCGTGACTTTCAGGCGGCGCAGCAACCAGTCGATTTCGGTCGCATCGCCGGAATGATAAAAGCGCGGCGCCAGATTCATCTCGCCCGAGCAGCCGCGGAAATGCGGCACCGCGCCGGACCATCCCAGGCTATGCAAGTGCGCCATCAGGGCACGACTGTAATGACTGCCGGACGAGCCTTCCAGCCCGTGGAACAGCACGACGAACGGCATGCCGGGACGGCCTTCGACGAAATCGATATCCACGAAATCGCCATCGGGCGCACTCCAGCGTTCACGCCGCAGCGGCGTTGCCGGCGTCGCGATGCACTTGGCCGGATAGATGGTTTGCAGATGGCCGCCGGGCAGCCAGCGCGGCGCGCGATACGCACTGCCGTAGCTGGCGCGCTTCAATGCAGCGTCGTCGAATCGACCACCACCACCGGTGGCTTGCCCGGCGCGATCGACGCATGGTGGACGGCGATGCGCCAGCCCATCGGCGTCTTGATGTAGACATTGGTCGCCAGGATATGCAGCTCTTGCGTGATGTCGCCGCTGCGCATCTGCTCGAGCACGCTGTGGGTCGCCGCCATCAGGTTTTGCATCACGTGCAATTGCACCGGGTGGATGTGCACGCCGCCGTGGGCGAACACCGCTTGCCACGATGCGCGGATTGCGGCGTGACCGATCAGGCGCGGCGCACCCGGATGGATGCAGGTGATCTCTTCATCGTCGGCCCACAAGGCCATCAGGGCCTCGAGGTCGGCACGGCCAAGTGCGTCATAAAACGCAGCTTCGGTATCGTCGGGACTTCCGGACAATTGCTTCTTGCGGGACATGGCAAGCTCCGTGGAATTAGTGGGCGTGAACGGTTTCGCCGGCTTTCATGCGATAGACCGTGCCGCAGTACGGACACTTCGCTTCGCCGTGGCTCATATCGAGGAACACGCGCGGATGGGATGACCAGAACGGCATCGCATCGTTGGGGCAATGGGCCGGCAGATCGGTGGCGGCGAGTTCGACAGGGGCGAGGGGGGATTTCGGAGTACTCATGGCGGGTTT
>AEPR01000547.1 GCA_000195205.2 Oxalobacteraceae bacterium IMCC9480
CTTGTCATCAGGGAGTCAATGTAGGCGGGAACATGTTCCAGAAATTTGGCGTGATGGGAGATTATTTTACAAAGCGTGGAAACATCACAGCGGCTGACCTCGGTCGATTCAATGTGACAAAGAATGACGACGATAAAAATGTATTCAAGGTACCGAGTCTGCGAAATGTCGCGTTGACCGCTCCCTATTTTCATGACGGATCCGCTAAAAGCCTCAATGATGCTGTCGATGTCATGTTCAAGTATCAATTGGGTCGCGTGGCAACACAGCAGGATAAAGATCTGATTGTAAAGTTTCTGAAGACCTTGACAGGTGAGTATCAAGGTAAATCACTCGTCTCTGCGCAGTAGTTTTTTTCCTGAATAAACCACTGGCATGAAAGAGGAGTATTGCTATGAATAAGACGAGAATTTCGTATGTCGCCTTTGCATCGGCACTTTGCTTGATGTTGACCTTGCTCATTTTTAAGACGCAGTCGGTCAATTTCGATTCAGTCAACGAGATCGTCGGGACACTGCGTACCTTGAAACAAGTCGATTCCGAATGGAACGTTGACGTACTCCGTTCCAAGACCGGGATTGCCGCCAACTATGATGCAGTGGCCAGCCCTTTACCCGTCATCGCATCGCTCGAAGAGGCAATGCAAAAATATACTTCCGAGAATGGTTCCCCCAATGAAAACAGCAGCGCGAAGCTGACGTCATTGCTGGCGAGTTACAAAGAGATGATGGAAAAGAAAATTACGATGATCGAGCATTTTAAATCCCAGAATGCGATTCTTCGAAATTCATCCCGTTTTCTTCCCGTCGCGGCCAATGACCTGATTGAAACGACACGCTCCAGTGATTTGAATGGCAGCACCAAGGCAAACATTGAAAGCGTATTGAACAGTTTGCTGACTACCACCATGACTTATACATTGACACCAGAAAATTTATTGCGAGAAAAAATACAAAAAGAAACTGAAAACCTGCAAGAAAAAACAATGTCAGCGTCGGAGGATGTGCGCGGCAATACAGAGATATTAATATCGCACATCAAGACCATTCTCAAGCAACAGGAAATAGGTAATAAATTACTTGGTGAATTAGCGGTTCTGCCGACTGCAAAGAAAATCGATGACTTAAGTGATGCGTATTCAATGCAACATGAAAAACGCATTCTTGATCAGCAGATGTACAAACAGGCACTGGTTTTATATTCGGTATTTTTGCTGGTCTTGCTGTCTTATTCAGGCTGGCGTTTGTATAAAAGCTATCAGTTCCTCGGCAAGAGTAACGTGGTCCTGAAAAAAGAAAATGAAGAATCACAAGCGCAATTGATTCAGGCAGAAAAGATGTCGGCCCTGGGTCAAATGGTGGCGGGCATAGCGCATGAAATCAATACGCCACTGGCGTATGTTAAAGGCACATTTGATGTTCTGAAAGAGCAATTAGATCCGGTAAATGACCTGGCGCAGACAAGTTACCATTTCACGCAAATGATGCGATTATCAACACGCGATAATGGTGATTTGAACAAGCAATTCCAGCGGGTCGAGTCGATTAGCCGCGGTGTCGTTGAAAACCGTTTGTTTGAAGATATTATTGTCATGTTGAAGGATGGCATACATGGTATTGAACAGATATCTGAAATCGTACTGAATTTAAAAAATTTCAGCCGGCTTGATAGAGCGAAAGTCACTCAATTTGATGTGCAGGAAGGATTGGCCAGTACATTGATGCTCGCCCGGCACATGTTGAAAGACAAGGTAGTGGTAAAAACCAATTATCAGAAAACTCCGCTAATAAATTGTTCGCCATCCCAAATCAATCAGGTATTTCTTAATATTATTACTAATGCCATCCATGCGATGTCGGAGTTGCCTGAGCCGGGCATATTGACCCTCAGTACATCGTTGGAGAGCAATAACATGGTGCGTATTGATATTCAGGATACGGGGAGTGGTATTCCGGAAGACGTATTGCCGAAGATATTTGATCCATTTTTCACGACCAAGGAAATTGGCAAGGGTACCGGGATGGGATTGTCCATTTCATACAAGATTATTCGTGAACATAGCGGGCAAATTACCGTGCATTCCGAGCCAGGCATAGGCACGATATTTTCGATTGTTCTGCCGGCGATGGTTTCCGGTGAGGATGATTTTTCTGAAATCACTCGCTTGCTGCAAGCGGCATGACAACGACATTGTTACCAGGAGGAGCCGCCATGACCGACAAAGGCAGGATTCTATTCGTGGATGACGAGAGCAGAATCGTTTCCTTGTTAAAAATGATTTTCCGATCCGACTATGAAGTGCATACAGCGACCAGCGGCGTCGAAGCACTGGCGATTGTCGAGAGCATGCACATCGATGTGATCGTCAGTGATCAGCGCATGCCCGGGATGCTGGGGATCGACCTGCTGTCGCGGGTCCGGCAAATCTCGCCCGGAACCATGCGTATTCTGCTCACGGGGTACTCCGATCTTGTGGCGATCATTGGTGCCGTCAACGAAGGCGAGGTATATCGCTTTTTGAACAAGCCTTGGGACCATGCCGAAATAAAAGCGGTGGTGGCGGAGGCCGCTGAAATAGGGATCGCGACAGGGCGCAACTTGCCCGCTGTGCCGGCAGAAAGCGATGCCGATGTGATGGCGTCGGGTTCGGAGTCAGGGACAAAATCCGCCAGCGTCACGTTGCTGGTGCTCGAAGAAAACCAGAAGGAGCGCGACGAGATCCTTCAGTTGTTCCGGTCGGATTACCAGGTGCTCGGTGCCGCCTCCATCGACGAGGCGCTATTGGTCCTTGAACAATACGACGTCGGGGTCATCGTGTCGGAGGCCCGTGTCAGCGGTGAGGATACCGGCGGGTTTTTGCGCATGCTCAAGCAGCAGTATCCGTTGATCACGACGGTCATGCTGTGCAGTTCGGCCGACTCCGACCTCGTGGTGAAGCTGATCAACGAGGTGCAGATCTTCCGCTTTGCGCTCAAGCCGATCCGAAATAATGTCTTCCGGCTGGTGGTCTCCGGTGCCATGAAAGAGCATCACCGTTTTCGGGTGGCACCTGAATTGACCGCGATGTCCAAGGTATCGACCTCCTTTACGGTCGAACAAACGACCAGGGTGTCAGGCACGATTGCCAGAAGTCTGGCCAAACTCCGCTCCCGCTTTTCGTTTTTCTTGCACTGAGTCCGGGCCGGGCGCGTGAGCTTATCTGTTACAGTCCGACCGGTGTCAGGAAGACCCGCCGCCAGGCTGGCGTCATCACCTGCACGGGAAGCGGGGACGACCCCGCCACTCCATGTCGATCCGGGGACGTCCCCTTGCTCTTGCGAGGTTGATGATGAATTGGATGCTTTTACTACTGGCCGGACTGCTTGAAATCTGCTGGGCCGTCGGCCTGAAACACACTGAAGGATTTACGCGCCTGTGGCCGTCGGTGCTGACCGTGCTGGCCATGGCCGCCAGCCTGGGTTTGCTGGGAATCGCGATGAAGACGCTGCCGGTCGATACGGCCTACGCCGTCTGGGTCGGGGTCGGCATCGTGGGCACGGCCTTGATCGGCATGTTTTTTCTGGGCGAGCCGGCCAGTACCGGTCGCCTGCTTAGTCTGGCACTGATCATCGCCGGCGTGGTCGGTCTTAAGCTGTCATCGGTAGCCTGATCAACGCAGGCCCAGCCACAATCCCAGTGGCACAAACAGCAGCGCCGCCAGGTTGCCTATCATGACAATGGACGCGACCTTGTCCGGTTCCTGCTGATAACGCTCCGCCACCATGAAGCAGAACACGGCCGGTGGCAGCGACGCGAACAGGAACAGCTGTCCGCGTTGCGCGGCGTTCAGGGTCAGCACGTGATCCAGTCCGAGTGCGACCAGCAAGCCCGCCACCGGACAGACGATGGCACCGACCACGCCGATTTTCCAGCTATCGAAACGGATGTCGAGCATGCGCACGCCGAGCGCGAACAGCATGATGGGGATGCTGGCATCACCCAGCAGCTTCATGCCCTGGAACAGCGGTGCCGGAATCGGAATGCGCAGCAGCGCGAAAAACAGCCCGGCAAACATCGCCAGCATCATCGGATTTTTCAGGAAGGCCCACGGTGAAACATGCTGCTTGCCGCCGGATTCGATGATCTTGATACCCAGCGTGAAGTACACCACATTGCAGGCCATGAACATCGCCACCGCCGCCGACAGCCCGCCCGGTCCGAACGCCAGCACCGCCAGCGGCAAGCCCATGTTGCCGCAATTGTTATACATCATGGGCGGCAAAAAAGTTCGCATGTCGTAGCCCAGCAGGCGTGCGACCGGCCAGGCCAGCAAGCCCGAACCGAGCGCCACCACAGCGCCGCCGGCGATCAGACTGGCGTTGGCGGCGAGGCTGAAATCCCGTGCCGCCAGCGCCGTAAAAACCAGCAGCGGACAGAGCGCATCCATGCTCACCGTATTGACCGCAATCATGTCGGCCTTGACGGCCGCGCCGCGCACGCGGCCGTAGCCGTAGCCGATCGCGATGATGAAAAACACCGGCAGGATGATGCCGAGAATGCGGTCGAAAATTTCCATGTGGTCCTGTCAGGTTGGGCGCATGCCGGATACGGAGCATTGAATTGGTAGGGTGGGCACGGCTCTTTGTGCCCACGCGCGCGCATCACCGGAGGTCAGGCATGAACCAGGCTGACCGGTTCGTACGCGCGGGCACGATACCAGCGCTGCCGCCGGATCAGACTTCGATCAAGCCATGCCGCACCGCGATCAGCGCCAGCTCGGCCTGATTGCCGGCGCCCAGCTTTTGCTTGACGTGATACAGATGCGTGCCGGCTGTGCGCGGCGAGATGTTCAGGTCGACAGCGATCTGGTTGACCGACAAGCCTTTGGCCAGCTGGATGAAGACCCCGAACTCGCGCTCGGACAGGATCTCCAGCGGATTTTTGGCCCCATCGAATTCTTGCAGCGCCAGCCGCTGCGAGACATGCGCATCGAGGTACATGCGACCGCTGGCGACTTGCCGGATCGCATGGATCAGTTCGTCCGGCGCGCTGCGCTTGGACAGATATCCCAGCGCGCCGGCCTTGAGCATGAAGCGCACGTAGCTCGGGTTTTCATGCGACGACAGGCCGAGCACCTTCAGATGCTTGTCGCGGGCCAGCAGGCGGCGCGTGGCATCGACGCCGGTGCTGCCCTCGCCAAATGAAATATCCATCACCACCACATCCGGCTGGCAGGTCTGCAATTGCAGATAGGCGGCATCGGCCGAATCGGCTTCGGCAATAACGCGGATATCGGGAGTCGCATCGAGCAGCATGCGAAAACCGAAGCGCACCACCATGTGGTCATCGACCAGCATGACTGTCACGGGTTTGTTCATGCTTGATTGTCTTTCATCGGGATAGTGACGTCGACCACCAGGCCGCCGTGCGCGCCCGGCTGGAAGTTCAGCGTGCCGCCCAGCGATTCGGTGCGCTCCTGCATGCCGCGCACGCCGTAATGGCCGGCACGGATCAGCGTCCCGGCCGCACCCTTGCCATCGTCGGCGATCGACAGGCACAGGTCGGAACCTTGCCGGCGCAACCAGACCGTCGCACGGCTGGCACCGGCATGGCGGATCACGTTGGTCAGTGCTTCCTGGGCGATCCGGTACAGCGTGATGTCGGTTGCTTCAGACAGTGCCGGCAAGTCGTCGTCGGCACGGAAGGCGAGATTGAGGGCCGGATGACTCAGCTGCAATTCGGTGATCAGGTCACGCAAGGCATCGGCCACGCCCATGCCGTCGAGCTGGAGTGGCCGCAGGCGCGGAATCATCCGGTGCAGCGCATCGGCGGTCGAGCCGGCCGTATCGAACAGCATCTGCACGCTGCGCTGGTTGCTGCCGTCGCACAGCGCCGCTTGCTGCATCAGCGACTTGGCGATGCTGCGCATCGCTGTCAGCGACTGGCCCAGTTCGTCGTGCAGCTCGCGCGCCAGCGCAGTGCGTTCTTCTTCGATGCGCTGATGCAGCAGTGTCGTGAATTCGCGCTGTGCCGCCAGTCGTGCCTGAGCATCGGCGCTGGCCTGGCGGACCTGGAAATTTTCTTCGAGCGCCTGCGCCATGCGGTTGAAGGTACGGCCCAGTTCGCCGGCTTCGCGTCCGCCCAGCGGCGGCAGACGCACCGCGTGGTCGCCGCGTTCGATCGCACGCAATCCATTCTGGATGCGGTCCAGGGGTGCCAGCCAGCGCCCGAGAATGATGAATACCAGCAGGTCGGCCACCAGCAGCAGCAAGGCTTCGACCAGCACGATGCGCTTGAGGTCATCCCAGGCATCAAGCACGGAACGGGTCGGGTTGGGCGTGACGGTCAGCTTGCCGCCGGCCAGCACGATGGTGGTGGCCGGCAGGTGCGGCGTGACCAGCGCCTCGTACCAGTCCGGCGCATCGCGGCCCGCCTTGTAGGTCGATGGCGGCGAAGCATAGATCAACCGGCCGGTCTGATCCTGCAGACGGATTTCATTGGCGCGGACGCGGCCGGTTTCCTGCAAAAATCCGCCTAGCTGTTCCAGTCCGCCCATCGCCGACAACCACGTGATGCGACCCAGCAGTTGCGCCGCGATGCGGTTCGAGGCTTCGATTTCCTCGCGCACGCTGGTGCGTGCCGACTGGATTTGCACCGTCACCAGCAAGCCCAGTACGAGCACGCTGATCAGCCCGAAGATCAGGTTGATCTTGTGGCGCAGGCTGAGCGCAGTCTGTGGATGCGGGGGAGGGGGTTGGTCGGGCATGCCGCATTCTACCGGCCGCGACGGCGTCGCCCGCTGATGATTTTTGTGCGGCGGCTTGCACTACCCGTTTTTCAGGTAGCGATCAGTCAGAGGATGCGTTTTCTTTCGGCCGGGCAGGTCGCTACAGTCGATCACATCGGGGCCGTTGCGGTCCCGCGCACGGAGACGCTGATGACCACCACCGGACTACTGATTCCACCCTCAAGCATCGATCGCGGCATGGCGCTGTTGCCGGGTTTGTTGCTGAGCGCGGCGATCGCGCTTGCGGCGATGGTGCTGGGCAAACTGCCGGTGTTTGCGGCCAATGGCATGAGCGCGCTGACGCTGGCGATCCTGCTCGGCATCGTGCTCGGCAACAGCGTCTATCCGCGCGTGGCGCTGAGCAGTGCGGCGGGCGTGCAATGTGCGAAGCAGAACCTGCTGCGCCTCGGCATCGTCCTGTACGGCTTGCGCCTGACGATGCAGCAGATCGGCGAGG
>AEPR01000546.1 GCA_000195205.2 Oxalobacteraceae bacterium IMCC9480
TCCGCCAATCCGGCAACCTCCATTTCAACCGCATTAAAGGAACTGCATCATGCAAGCCCGACTTATCCCTTTCCTGTTCGCCGCCGTCCTGAGCGCCGGCTGCGCCACCACCTTTCCGCCACAGCCACTGAAACTGCTCGGCATGGCAGCTCCGCCCGAAGCCGCCATCAAGACCATTGTGCTGACACCTGAAACGGCGCACGTCAACGTCACCGGCGGCGAAGTCATCCGCTTCGTCGCGGGCAACAAAACCTTCGCGTGGAGCTTCGACGGACCGCTGCAGGTATCGCGCGTCGACCTGATGCGCGTCGCGCCGCCGGGCTTTCTTGACCATCCGGTGATCGCGTATATCGCGCCTAATCCGATGTATCTCGGTCGGGACGAATAACGGGATCCCGGATGACATCACTTGTAGTCAACAGGTGCATGTCTGAGGTAACAAACCGTGTTTGGATCCACAACACAGATAGACCGGAATGCACCGCTACTGTTATTTTTAATCACTAGCGTTGCGCTGGTCTGGTATCGTCAGGAATCGTATTAACCGGAATGCCTGCCACCTGGGAAACGCCATGATTACGGTGGCGCATCAACCAGAAGCAACCCGCCAACAAGGTGACTAACATGTTGAATATCACGCAAAAACGTCAGCTCTTCATCCTGCTCAGAACCGAGAATTACAAAGCCAGCCTTCGCCTCGAGGGTTTGGTCCCCCGGGCAACCATCGCGACGTCACTCGCCGCATTGACTGTAAGGCATGGCCGATAAGTATGGCGCTGGCCCGGATGTTTTCCCTCCGTGACTATCCTGCCATCAGGCACCTGGCCTACCTCGCCGTTCTGCTCGTCCTGCCCCCGACCGCCAGCGCAACCACCGCGCCGGAAACCCCGCATGCCCCGATCCGCTTCCTGCTCACCTTCGACGACGGCCCCAGCGGTTCGATCTACCTGAACTCCACCGAACAGATCCTCGACGTGCTGGACCACAACCCGATTCAGCCCGGCATCAAGGCGATTTTTTTCACGCAGACGCGCGCCCGCACCGGCGGCGCCACCGACATCGGCCAAGCCTTGCTGCGTCGCGAACGCGATGACGGTCACTTGCTGGCCTTCCATACCGCCACCGCCCATCACGACAATCACCGCCGCATGGAGCCTGCCGTCTTCGAGCAATCGCTGCAGGACGGTATCGCCGACCTGACCGCCCTGACCGGCAGCGCGCCGCAACTGGTGCGGCCGCCGTTCTGGAATTACGACGAGCGCACGCTGGCTTCCTATCATCGGCAGGGCTTGCAGATGCTACTGACTGATCTGAGTGCCAACGACGGCAAGATCTGGGGCGTCAATTTCAGCCTGACCAAACGTCGCAACCTGCTGCGCCAGCTCACCGCCTTGCGCGAACAATGGCTGGCGAATGCCTTGCCGGTCGTCGCTGGCAGCACGCCGGTGGTGGTGACCTTCCACGACGTCAATACCTACACGGCGCGCACGATGGAGATCTATCTGCAACTGCTGCTGGACGTGGCGCAAGAGCTCGACATGCCGACCGCCGGCAAGGCGTTTTATGACGACCGTTCCGGACTCGAACAGGCGGCGCTGGCGCGCACCGTGCACAACGGCGATGTCAGTCCGCGCTTGCCCGGCCTGTGGAACTGGCTGTGGAAATAGGCGGCCGGCGCATCGCATAGGCGCTAGCGTTCGACATTGGCAACGGTCTCGCAGAGCGGTCTTTTACGCGCAATTCAACACCGGCATGGCATCTTGTATCCGCGCGTGCGGGCTGGATTTCTGTGCCAAGTCTGACGGTTCGGCGGTGCATTCGCGCGGGCACGATAACCCCGTGCACACCCTACGAATTCATGTGCTGCCGTAGGGTGGGCACGGCCTCTTGTGCCCA
>AEPR01000545.1 GCA_000195205.2 Oxalobacteraceae bacterium IMCC9480
ATCCGGCCTTGCTACGCAGCCCGCAGGCATCGCTGCCGGCAAATCAGCTGGAACGCTTTGACCATTTGGTGCACTGGTACGAGACGCAATTGTCGGCCTCGACCCGCTCGCATTTCGTCACGCGCTAGCCGCTTCTTTTTCATACACGCGGTACTGGTTTTTGCCCTCCGACTTGGCGCGGTACATGGCGATATCGGCGTTCCTGAGCAGGGCGTCCGATTCGTGGCCATCGCGCGGAAACAGGCTGATGCCCACCGAGGCACCCACCGTTTTGATGCCCTGGCTCAGTTCGAATGGCCGGTTGAAGGCTTCGACGATACGCACGGCGACGCGGGTGGCATCGTTTTCGGACATGATGGGTTCGAGGATGGCGGTGAATTCGTCGCCGCCCAGCCGCACCACATGGTCGCCCGGACGCAGTACCGATTGCAGGCGTTTGGCTGCTTGCTGCAGCAATTCGTCGCCGGCCGCATGTCCCAGCGTGTCATTGACGCTTTTGAAGCCGTCGAGGTCGACGAACAGCAGGGCCAGCATGGTGCCCGCAACGGCATTGCGCTCGATGGCTGCGGGCAGGAAACTGGTCAGCCAGTGGCGACTTGGCAGCAAGGTGAGGGCATCTTCGTTGGCGACCCGGGTGAGCTCGGAGTTGTGATTCTTGAGGGCAGAAATGTCGCGCAGCGTCATCGCCAGCCCGGTATCGGCCCTGACGAGGCGGCGATGCAGCCAGACGCCGCGCAGTGGACTGTCGTCGACGACTTCAAATTCGTCTTCGTAAAAACCGGTTTGCATGGCCTTGCGAAAAACGCCGAGCATGATTTTCTGGTGGATGCCATCGTTGTGCTCGGTAAAGCGGGAGCCGATGAGTTGCTCGCGCGTCTTGCCGATCAATAAGGCACCGCGCTCGTTGCAATCTTCGATCAGGAAGTCAGTCAGATGCTGCTCGGAATCGAACAGCGCGCGCAGCATGTAGAAACCCTCGTTGCCGCCCTCGGTCGCGATCCGGTACGTGCGTTTGACTTCCTCTGATTGATAGTGCCGCTGTGCCATCCGCAGCGACATGATGATACCGATCAGGGACAGTGCCAGCAGGAATGCCGAGGCACTCATCGCTCCTTGCCGGTAGGTGGCCCAGGTATCGATGTAGGGTGCCAGCAGTTGCTGTTCCGACAGGCCGATCAGGGTGACAAAAGGGTAGGCAGAGAGCGCTTGCCATGCCAGATAGCGGTCCTCGCCATCGGCAAAGATGGCGTTGCCGGAGGCCATGATGACGCCGCGCTGTGCCGGTGCCAGCGTCGGCATCTGGCGGATTGCCGGACTGTCGGCCGGATACAGCGTATTGCCGATGCGCGAACCGCGCATCGCACCTTCTTTGTCCATCACCGCCAGCAAGTCGGCCTGTCCCAGGCTGGCGCTATCAAAAAACGCCGTGAAATAAGCCGGTTCGGCCGAGATCACGATGACACCATCGAACGCGCCGTTGGCATCTTGCAAGCGGCGCGACAGTTGTATCGTGGGTTTGTCGAACAAGCCGCCGGACATCAGCGGACCGATGTGAAGCCGGTCTTCGGTGGCATTGCGCTGGGCCAGAAAGTACGCCATCTTCGCTACGTTCACGCCTGTTTTTATGCTGCGGGTGCTGGTAATCACGTCACCCTGACGATCGAGGATGGTTGCAGACAGCAAGCCGTTGTGCGGGAACAGGCCCTGTCCTATCGGGGTGTCGAGTTTCAGACGACCGTTACTTTGTCGCCAGTCCAGACGCAAGTGGATGGCGGTCTGATCTGCCTGGTCAAGCAAGCGCGTTAAGTGTTGGGCAAATGAGGTGGCGATGTAGGACGCGTTTTTGCGGGCATTGCGTTCGACGAATTCATGATCGGATTTGATGATCGACAGCGTGATGATCCAGATGGTAATCGCCAGTGCAAGACAGCCGACCGGCCAGACCAGTATCGCTGTCAGGTTGCCTCTGATGAACGCAACGCGGGAGGGTGGTTTCGTTCGTGTGAGGGGTGCGTTTTGCTGGGTCATGGGCCTGATGTCTCCGAAAAGTCATGCGCAAGAGATTGCGGGATGTCACAAGGCACCGCATGGTTCCGACGCCAAATGTTGATGAAAATCATAACACCATGTAACTAATAGTTACTTTATTCCGTCGCGCTGTCGTGAATTGGCAATTCGCCATGTTGCTCGCAGACTAATGTTGTCTAATGGTATTTATTCACATAGACTCTCGCACGGCAGAAAGTTGCCGCTACTCTTATTCCTCAACCATTTTTCTACCGGTTCGCCATGCACATCACGATCTTCGAGACGCCTGTCGTCAACTTTCTGCTGCGCTGGATCTCGGTCGTTTGCCTCAGGCTAATGGGCTGGAAGGTAGAAGGCACGGCACCGGCGGCCGCGAAGTTCGTGCTCATTGCGGCACCGCACACCAGCAATTGGGATTTTCCGGTGACGCTGATGGTGTGCGCGGTGTTGCGCTTGCGGATTTACTGGATGGGAAAGGCGAGTCTGTTTGCGGGGCCGTTCGGGCCGGTGATGCGTTGGCTGGGTGGCATTGCGGTCGAGCGCAGCAAGGCCGGCAATCTGGTGCAGGACACTGTCGATGCGTTTTCGCGCAGCGAGCGACTTGCCGTGATCGTGCCGCCGGAAGGGACCCGTAACAAAGTCACGCACTGGAAGACCGGTTTTTATTACATCGCACTGGGAGCACAAGTGCCGATCGCGCTGGCGTTTCTCGACTTCGGGCGCAAGGCGGGCGGAATAGGGCGGATGTTCGAGCCGAGTGGAGATATCGAGGCCGACATGGTGATCATCCGCCAGTTTTATGCCGGTATCACCGGCAAGAATCCGCGGCAATTCGATGCCGGCCCGGTCATTCGGAAAGGCTGAGGACGGCCGTCAGGCGGTACTGCGCTTGACGAAAAACAAAGCTGCGCCAACTGCCATCAGCACGCTGCCGAAAAAACGGTTTTGTTTTTTCATGGCGCGCGCGTCCCGGAAATAACGCTGCATCGACGATGCGGCAAACGCATAGCTGTGCATCACCATCAGGTCAATTGCACACATGGTGATGCCGAGGATGAGCAATTGCGGCAACAGCGCCGCCTCGCCGGTAATGAATTGCGGCAGCACCGCGACCATGAAAATGATGCCTTTCGGATTCGTGGCATTGGTCAGGAATCCGGTCATCAGGCGTTTTTTCCAGCCCGGAATATCTGCAGCCGCAGACAGGTGCGGGCTGGTGTCATCCACATCGACCCTGGCACGCCACTGGCTGATGCCGAGATAAATCAGATACAGCGCGCCGACGATCTTGACCGCATTGAAGGCGACTTCGGAGGCCAGCAGCAGCGATCCGACACCGGCCCCGGCGATCACCAGGATCATCAGCAAGCCGGCTTGCAAACCGAGGATGGTGACGCTGGTGCGTTTTACGCCGTAGGACAAACCATGCGACATCGACAGCACGGCACCGGATCCCGGCGAAATGGCGATGATGCAGGCGGCGACGACAAAAGTGATCCAGGTGGCGAGTGTCATGAGGGTTGCCGGCTTACTTGCCCCAGCTATCTTTCAGTGTGGTGATGCGGTTGAACACCAGCTGTCCCGGCTGTGAGTCGTGCCGG
>AEPR01000544.1 GCA_000195205.2 Oxalobacteraceae bacterium IMCC9480
GCGGATTTCGTGGCTCATGTTGGCCAGAAACATGGATTTGGCGCGGGTCGCGTCTTCGGCTTTCTGGTTGGCCGCCTCGAGCGCATGCTGGGCTTCCTGGCGCAGCTGGATATCGCGCTCGATCGATTCGGCCATGCCATCGAGCGTAGTACCCAGCGACACCAGTTCGCGTACACCTTGCGCCCGGTGCTCGTCAGGCAAGCCATTGGCCGTGATGCGCGCCGAATAATCGCCGCCGGCGAGGCGTCGTGCAGCACGCGACAGCACGGCAATCGGACGCAGCACCTGCCGGCGGATGACTTCCGACGCCGCCAGGATCATCAGAAACGTAAAGCCGACGCTGCAGGACATCAGCAGAATCCAGCGCTCGAGGTCGCGCGTGGCCAGCGACACCGACTCGTTGGTGCGCGCATTGACCAGCGCACCGAGCATCATTACCGACCTGGCCAGGTCGGCCTTGAGCGCGTTGTAGGGTTTGCTGTAGACCAGCTGGTTGGCGTAGATCAGGTGTGGCTCGCCGTCCGACACGAACTGCTGCGTGGCCGGATCGAACAATCCCTGGGTCGCGGCAAAAGCGATTTGCTCCATCTGCTTCATCGCATCCGTGGCGGAATGAACGACGTTAAGCGCCTTGAATTCGTCGCGACTGAAACCGAGCGACTTCATGCGTCCGGAAAACGATATGCGCTCACCCTGAGCCGGCATCTTGTGCACTATTGCGCCGGCAATCACCGTATCCCAATAAGCACCGGAGTCGTAGCTGGCCGGCTGCGGTTTATTGCCTTCGCGGATCGCCAGGATGTCGTAGTAGTAGGTCAGGTAGCGTGCTTCGCCGGTGCTGGTGTAGGTGCGCACCAGGCTGGTCAGCTGTTCGGTGTCTTCCTTGAGCTTTTCGGCCAGTGATATCGCATCCTGACGATGGGCTTGCGCCGTCACGACGCTGTCGTACGACTGCTTGATCATGACCAGGAAGACGGCATTGGCAGCCAGTGCCAGCATCACCACCAGCGAGAACCAGAAGGATAGTTTTTTGAGTTTCACGATTTCTGCTTTTCGGTGCACGCCAGAGTCACCTGTTCCGGCCGCAAGCGGCGGCTCCACTGCTTGTCGTTCAAGCGGGAGAACCAGTCAGCAGGCGGTCAAGCACCGGAATGACCATGCATTTCGAAGCACTTGAAACGCATTCATCACGGGCAGGGAACAGGACAGCGCGAGCATACCAAACAAGCGTAAAAATTTCCTTAAAACAATTGAGTATTGGTAATATTTTCCGTAGCTGCTGTTTTGCCCTTGCTAAGTACCGGGAATGCAAAACGTCGCATTGGCGATCGCAAACGCCGCCGCCGTCATCGGGTGGGCACGGTGAGGCCG
>AEPR01000543.1 GCA_000195205.2 Oxalobacteraceae bacterium IMCC9480
TAAGCTGCATTGCTGACTAAAAAGCCCCTGACGCAATCCGCGCAGGGGCTTTTTTCATACCCGATTCACACCGCCATCGGCATCTTGATGTGCGCATCATCCGGGGGCGCACGCAAGTATTACAAACTCACGTCCTGCTCACTTCTTGATAACATTCCGGCCGGTAGGTGCCGCGCTTGTTAAAAGCCAACGCATAAATTCTATATCGACTTTTTTCTCCGGTTCATAGTGAATACGGGTTTCCGCGTCCAATGCGATAACTTTTTTAATTATAGAAACAATATTTGAAAGATTTTCTACTTTGGTAGCCAGCGATCTGTCGATTATCTTGATATTCGTAGTATCGTGTAAAAATGAAGTGGCTCCTGTCATATATCTTTTAAGTTCATCCATAGATAGTTGTGACCCCATTTCTTTAGATAATGCTTCAGCTATATGAACTTGCCTGTCTTTCATTTCCTTGGACGTCACGACGGTCTCCGGATTATGAATACCTGTTTCGGAGACGCCGCTTTTTACTGTCAGGGATGCAATTTCCGGCTGTAGTCTGATAGCAAGGTCCAGCCATGGTGCAGATTTTTTTATAAAAAAATCTGCCCGGCCATGCGATTTCGACTCCACGATATATTGCAAATTAGCGGGAAGCTTCTTAAATAAAAAAGCAGCCAGGACAGGGTCACTCTTCGCATTTTTTTGCAGTGCCGAAAAATCCGGTAAATTAGGATCTACAATTAGGCGATCAAAGCAATTTTTGTTTACTAAGGCAAGCTTGTTTCGATTTGCTGGAATGGATGTATTTAAGAAATGTTTTTTTAATGATTTAGGTATGCGTTTTTCATCAGAAATTCCAATTACCTTCGAGATTATCTTTTTTGATTCTGCATCGTCCAGAATGCTGTCATTGAAGAAAGGGGTCTCCGCTATGTCGGAAAACTGAAGACGCTGATGCGGATTAGTATGAAGCATTTTATTGACGGCATTTGAGTAGGCTAATTTGACGGAATAGGTGCCCGGTTGATGTTGTACCTGATCATATTCATCCCGAATGGTTGTGAGGCGTCTTTGTAATCCATTCTTTGGAGCGACGTCATAATAATTTTCTGCGCCTGTGTAACGGAGAGCTGTGTTCTTGTCGTAAAAAATCTGGTCATTTTTTTCATACGTAACACGGTCTTCGATTCCGTCTACCAGCGTTGCCCCGACAGTAAAGAGGTCACTTAGTTCATTGAGCGGTGTTCCATCGCGAGCTTCAGGCGACATGAAATCCGGTGTTCCTGCGATCCTCCTTCCCCCCTTTTCTTTCCATAGGCCGAGATCGATCAAAATAGGCTCACCCGTCTTGGCGTTGACTAGAAAATTTTCCGGTTTTATATCGTTATGTACAATTCCCGCCTTGCCCAGATGTTCCGTTACCGCCAGCAGTTTGCGGGCGATGAACTGGTGTGCACTGTAATATTCGGCGGTCGAAATTGCTCCTCCATCCCATGCAGAACGCAGATCAGCGAATAATTTTTCACCGCTTGGCCCCGGGACTTTTTCCATTAACAGCGTTCGTTTTGGACCATCCGCAGTCGGGATGATCGCAATGCCATATACATTGACCAAATTCGGATGCGGTCCCGAATCCGGATTTTCATAGATGATTTGATAGGCTTTCATTTCATCGGCAAGGTCATCCTTGATTCGGCCATCATCATGTCTCATGTTGTTTTTGCTTGTTTTCCCGATAAAGGAGTCACCGTTCTCATTTTCTAATATGTGTACGCTACCAAATGCACCACTTGCAATGTTAGCTGTCTTTAACTTGATCCCTTGAAAAGATAATGTGCATTCCGGATGAATAGGACCCATGCCTGCCTCCCATTTGACAGGATCTGACAAGCTAGTGTCTAGTTCTGATCTTATGGTAGTAACGCTGTCTAAAGAAGTACCGCCAGTATTGTCTTTAAATTTATTACTTAAAAAAGGTTTAAATTTTCTCCTCAGCGCATCAGTATTAATTTTCAAGGACTCAGTGGGCTGCCTTGACTGGTCTAAACGCAAACGGATAGTTGATATCAAATCTTGCAATTCCCTGTAGGTTTTTGAAGGAGTATCGGGTTGTGCAGAAGGCGGAGTAATCTCCGTCGATTCAGTTGACTGCCCGTCTTTCATGAATGAAATCGTCTCGGTCGAACTGGCTGAAGGCATTGTATTTTCAGATGTCTTTTTTCCAAGAGAACTATCTTTTTTAAATAATTTTAATAAAGCTCTCGGCATTTTTCTTTGGAAGCCGGATAACTTGGTCTTGCGATTTTGATTCGCTGCGCCAGACGACCTTTGTGCCTTATGTTCTAGACTGGTTTCCGGGACGGCTTCTCTCCTGAAAAAGCCTGGAGTATGGATTCTGGATAGGAGTCGCTTTAACATCGTTCATCTCTTTTCAGGGTTGATTGTCGATGGCATCGAACAGGGGCGAGGCACGCCGAAGTGGAAAGGTGGACTTTGATGAATTGGCGCCGCGTGACGATGTGTTTCACGAACCCAACGAAGGTTCCCCATAGCGACGATTCTTAATGATCGCGAGTACTTTTTGCAGTCTGGACATCTGCAGCGAAGTGACTGCAGGCAGGGCGTGCGCTTCAGCGCGGCATGCGGCGGGGGCCGACGCGCGTTGGCTTCCGGATCGGCCGGATATTTTTACTTCGGAAGATTTTTTTGGAAATTAACGGCGTTGTTAAGCCGCTGTTCAGCAGAACGCCTTAAGCTGCATTGC
>AEPR01000542.1 GCA_000195205.2 Oxalobacteraceae bacterium IMCC9480
CGGCACGCTGTTCCTCGATGAAATCGGCGACCTGCCGATGGACATGCAAGTCAACCTGCTCCGCTTCCTCCAGGAAAAAACCATCGAACGCATCGGTGGCAACCAGACATTGACGATTGACGTGCGGATCATCGCAGCGACGCATATCGACCTGGCCGATGCCGTAGCCCGCGGTCGATTCCGCGAAGACCTGTATTACCGCATCAATGTGGTGTGCATCACCACGCCGCGTCTTGCTGAGCGACTGGAAGATATCGAAGATCTGGCGCGCCACTACTTCGCGCGCTTTGCGAGTCGTCACAACAAAAGCCTGCGTGGCTTTTCCAAAGCCGCATTGCACACGCTGCTGCACCACAGCTGGCCAGGCAACGTCCGCGAACTGGTCAACCGCGTTCAGCGTGCGGTTGTCATGGCGGAGGGCCGGTTCATTCAACCCGAGGATCTCGGCTTCGGTCCGGCGTCGCCATCGACGATGCTGATGTCACTCGAAGATGCCCGTGCCGAAGCCGACCGGCGCATGATCGAACGCGCTCTCTCACAGGCGCGCAACCAGGTTTCCGTGGCAGCACAGTTGCTGGGCATATCGCGCGTCACCTTGTACCGGCTAATCGACAAATATCGCTTGAAGCCTTCAATTTTTGACGAGCGACCTCAACCCGAAAGCCAGCTCCTGCAACTCGTTTCGACACTCAATCCTACGGAGCCGGATTGTACGAATACCGACGGGTACAGTGAGCTAATCTGATAGCGTGCGACATGGCAGTAAGCCGTCGCACCCCCCATTTTTTCCCGACCTGATTAGAACGCATAGGGGAACTTGACCCCGACCGAAAAATTCGGTGCATCCGGCGTGAGTCCCATCGATAACGTTCCGACCATCGACAGCCGCTGCGTCAACTGATGCGTCAAGCCGGCATTGAAGCTCGCAGAATTTGAATCACTGCCAACCTGACGTACCCAATCACCGCCGTCGGCACGCAAGCGCGACACCTGCTGTAGCAACTGCGCATAAGAAAAACTGACCGATGTTTTATCGTTCAATGCGAGAGCAAAACCTGCCCCTAGCGACCAGGCATTCCCGATTTTTGCCTCCCCCGGCGTGACAGTTGTCAATGAACTCGAGAGATCGGCAAAGCTGCGCTTGAAGTTATAGGTGTAGCCAAGATTGGCAAACAACACCATCGGATCGGTGACTTTCAGGAGCGACAAACCCAGCGTCGTTGCCCATATACCGTTACCGGTAGGCTGACGAGTTGGAATCAGCAAATTGTTATTGTTAGGGTCGGTATTTTCGACCAGCTTGATGCCGAACGGAGCGCGCCCCGTAGGCGCTTTCACACGACCGCTGACAATCCAGTCGAGGTCAGATGTGCCACCTTTAGGCAACTGGAAATACACTCCCGCATTGATATCCCCGACCGATCCGGAATGATTCGAGCCATCGCTGAAGGCGGAGGCAGCGCTACCCGCGCCCGGCGAAATATAGGTCGAATTCCGGTAGACAACCGGTACATTGAGATCCGCACTCAGACGCTCTGACAAATTCCAGCGACCGGTCAGGTCATACTGGATTTGATCCGTTCGTATCTGCTGCAAATTGACCTTGCCGAGCAGGATTGCATCCAGTGCGAGGAAGCCGCTTAGTACCAGACTGCGTTTGTCATAGTGGGTGTAGGTCAGGCCTTGCTCAAACGAAAAGCGATTGTCAAACAACGGTATGCCCTGGGTGCTGGTAATCGCCGTACCCTGCACCGTGCCAACCGGGCCGCCGGCGGTATTGCCACCCGCCGGTGTCGGCTGTGTCGTCGGGGCGAACGGCGGGTTGGCACTGGCACGCGCATCGATAGGCTGCTCCGGCGTGCCTGCAGTAGTCGCATTTGCGGTCCCTGCAGGACCACGTCCAACGACGGTTTTCAGATCGGGACTTGCCAGTGCACGTCGCTCCAGGTAATCCACGCGTTGCTGCAAGCGACGGATCGCTTCTTCCTGACGGGTGAAGTGCGGTTCGGGAGAAGTGCCCATCACGATGGTGCCGTCTTCATCACTATCAGCGCTCCACGCGCACAGTGGCAACAGCGCGAGCGAAGCCGCCAGGGACAGGGCAGGGAAACAAGCGCGGTAATGTGGTTTCATAAATTCCAGATTCCAGGAAAAAGGTTTTACGGGGCAATGCAAGATCAGAAATCACCCGCGTCGGTCAACTCGACTAAAAAAATGCCCCGCCTGAGCAGCAGGGCAAGACATCGACAATCCACAGCAGACAAATCAGCGGCCACGCAACATGTTCAGGGATTGACCGAATCCCTCGGCAGCCAATACGGCAGCCGTTT
>AEPR01000541.1 GCA_000195205.2 Oxalobacteraceae bacterium IMCC9480
CTTGTTGAGGTTGATGGCGGGATAGACGCGCTTCTCGGCCAGGCGGCGCTCGAGGTGCACTTCCATGTTGCCGGTACCCTTGAATTCTTCAAAGATCACGTCATCCATGCGGCTGCCGGTTTCGATCAGGGCGGTCGCGATGATGGTCAGCGAACCGCCTTCTTCGATATTGCGGGCCGCGCCAAAGAAGCGCTTCGGACGCTGCAGCGCATTGGCATCGACACCACCGGTAAGCACTTTGCCCGAGGCAGGAATCACGGTGTTGTAGGCACGGGCCAGGCGGGTGATCGAGTCGAGCAGGATCACGACGTCTTTTTTCATTTCGACCAGGCGCTTGGCTTTTTCGAGCACCATTTCGGCGACCTGCACGTGGCGGGTGGCGGGCTCGTCGAAGGTCGAGGCGACTACTTCGCCGCGCACCGAACGCTGCATCTCGGTGACTTCTTCCGGCCGTTCGTCGATCAGTAACACGATCAGCGTGCAGTCAGGATGGTTCGCGGTGATCGCGTGCGCCATGTGCTGCAGGATGACCGATTTGCCGGACTTCGGCGACGCCACCAGCAAGCCGCGCTGGCCTTTGCCGATCGGTGCGATCAGGTCGATGATGCGGCCGGTGATGTTTTCCTGGCCATTCATCTCGCGCTCGAGCCGCAATGGCTGGTTCGGATGCAATGGCGTCAGGTTTTCAAACAGGATGCGGTGCTTCGAGGCTTCCGGCGATTCGCCGTTGACCTTGTCGACTTTGACCAGGGCGAAGTAGCGTTCGCCATCCTTCGGGGTACGGACTTCACCTTCGATCGAATCGCCGGTGTGCAAATTGAAGCGGCGGATTTGCGAAGGCGAGATATAGATGTCGTCGGTTGATGCCATGTAACTGGCGTCGGGCGAGCGCAGGAAGCCGAAGCCGTCAGGCAGCACTTCGAGGGCGCCATCGCCGAAAATTTGTTCGCCGGTCTTCGCGCGCTTCTTGAGGATCGCAAACATCAGTTCCTGTTTGCGCAAGCGGGCGGCGTTGTCGATGTCGAGGCCGATGGCCATTTCGAGCAGGGCGGATACGTGAAGCGCCTTGAGTTCTGATAAGTGCATGGTCATTAGTAAAGTTGAGTGTCCCGTGACGGGAAATAGAGGTGGGGGAGTGGACTGCGTGGCGAAAATTAAGGGGTAGTGCGACGAGGCAGGCGCTTCGTCGCGCTCGGTCTTAGATGTTGCTGTCGATGAATGAAGTCAGCTGGCCTTTGGCCATGGCACCGACTTTTTGTGCCGCAGGGACACCATTCTTGAACAGGATCAGTGTCGGGATACCGCGAATGCCGAACTTGGCCGGGACGGCCTGGTTGCTGTCGACATCCATCTTGGCGATCAGCAGTTTGCCGTCGTATTCCTTGGCAATTTCTTCCAGGATAGGGGCGATCGATTTGCAGGGACCGCACCACTCTGCCCAGAAGTCGACCAGCACTGGCTTGTCGGATTTCAGGACGTCGATTTCAAAGGACGCGTCGGTAATGTGTTTGATGTTTTCGCTCATGATTTCCTCGAATGAGGGATTAAGTGATTCAGTACTGAACCAGGGGTGAATCAACGTCGCAGCTCCATCGCCAGCTTTCCTGACGTTTCCATGCTTGCCACGACGCTGCCGCAACTACAGGTCAGAGATGGTGGTAAGGGGATGAAAATCAAGGGAACTTGCAGGTGGGAGGAAAGTCCTGCGACTAAAAAGTCTTGAAACTATAACCGATTTTTATCGGCTGCGGGTTAGCGGAAAACTCGACGCTAAAGCGGCGTCGCAGCAAGTGCATAAAAGGGATGAAGACCGGACGCGATCATGGCACCATGCCTGATCGTTTTTCCGGACACTGATCTCATGTTGTTATCCCCTTGCCTGATCGCGCCGTCGGCGCAGTTCTGGACCGACGCGGCAGACCGTTTGCTGGCGTTTTTGCGTGACCGGCCGGCCGCCGGCGGTGTCGCCGATTTTTCATCGTCGCGGGTGCTGGTGCCGACCTTCGAGCAAGCCCGCCGCCTGAAGCTGGCACTGGCCACGGCCGTCGGTTCGGCCTTCGTTCCGCCTGTCATCACGACCTTATCGTCATGGCTGGCATTGCAGGTGCCGGCCGACAACGTGGCGGGTGACAGCGAACGCTTGATGGCGCTGTATGCCGAACTGCGCCAGCATGCCTGGCTCAAAAAACTTTTTAGCGCACGCCGTAATACTGACTTGCTGCCGCTGGCGCAAACGCTGCTGGCGCTGTCGGATGAACTGACGCTGGGTCTGTTGCCGGCGATGCGCGTGTTCCCGCAGGAATCCGAACAACGCTGGCAGGCCGCGCTCGATCAATTGTCGCCGGCGGCACGCGAGCTGCTGTCCGACGAGAGCCAGCTGGTCTGGACTATCTGGCGCACCCAGCTCGACCAGCGCGACGCCAATGCCAGCCGCCTCGAGCACTTGCTGCAGCTGGCCGCACGTGGCGCGCAGTCGCTGGTCTGGATTTCGCCGGTTGAGGCCGATCCGTTCGAGCAGGCTTTCCTGTCGGCTTATGCAGAGCGCCATGACGTGCTGCCGATTTGTCTGGACTGGCGCGCCGCAGCGCTGGCGCCAGTGTGCGTGATGGCGTGGCCGGAGCTGGTTGATGGCAGCGCTGCGGTGGACGCTCCCGCTGCACTGGAACGTATCGCGCTGTTCCCGGCCTGCAGTCTTGAGGACGAAGCAGTGCGCGGCGCGCAAACCGTGCTCGACTGGATCGCCGCCGGCCATGCCCGCATCGCCATCATCGCGCAGGACCGCGTGATCGCACGGCGCTTGCGGGCGCTGCTGGAACGCGCCGAAGTGTTCGTCGCCGACGAGACCGGCTGGAAATTATCGACCACCCGCGCTGCCTCGGCGCTGGCGGCCTTATTCGATGTCGTCACCTCGCGTGCTGAAACCGGTGCGCTGCTGGACTTGCTCAAGTCCCCGTTCATCACGGTCGCGCCCGCCAGCGTGATGACCATCGAACTGGCGCTGCGACGGGCCAATGTCACCGGCGGCTGGGAGGCGGCAGCACTGGCGCTGAAGGCGCTGCCGGCCGAGCACCAGTTGCTGCTGCGCCTGCGCGAGCAAGCCGGGCGCTTCCAGCGCAACCGCAGCCTCGGTGACTGGCTGGTGACCACGCGCGAGGTACTCGATGCGCTGGGCATGCAGACGGCCTTGTCGACCGATAGCGCCGGCGAACAATTGATGGCATTGCTGGATCGGATCGCGCTGGAATGCGGCGGGCTGGGCCAGCCGTTTTCGTTTGCCGAATGGCGCGCCTTCGTGGGCCTGCAATGCGAGTCGGCGGCCTACGAAGTGTCCGAGTCCGACCAGCGTGTCGTGATGCTGCCCTTGAACGGCGCGCGCTTGCGCTCCTTCGATGCAGTGCTGGTGGTCGGTATTGATGCCGCCCATTTGCCGTCGCAACCGCCGGAGACACTGTTCTTCGCCAATGCGGTGCGGCGCGAGCTGGGCCTGGCCACGCGTGAAATCCGTCAGCGCCAGCAATTGCGCGACCTGACCGAATTACTCTCGAGCGGCAGCACCATCGTGCTGTCGTGGCAGGCCACCGTCGATGGCGAGCCCAATACCGTCAGCCCATGGATAGAGCGCTTGCAGCTGACCTTGCTGCGCGCCGGCTTGCCGGTGCTGGCCAGAGCACCGTAGCGACATCGCGGTCCAAGAGCTGCAGCCCGCGCTGGCGACAATGCCGGCTCCTGCGGCACCAGCACTGCTGCCCGCCAAATTATCAGCCAGCGGCTACAACAGCCTGATCGCCTGCCCGTACCAGTTTTTTGCGACCCGGATGCTGGGGCTTAATGCCATCGACGAGCTTTCCGACCTGCCGGAAAAACGCGATTACGGCGACTGGCTGCATCAGATCCTGGCGCAATACCACGCCACCGTCAGCGCCGGACAAGTCCCGCTGGCGCAGCGCGCAGCTTTGCTGGCCAGCGTCTCGGAGCAGATATTCCGGCAGGAACTGGCACGCAACGCAGCGGCACTCGGTTATTACGTGCGCTGGCAAAAAGTCATGCCGGCGTATTTGCACTGGGCCGCCGAACGCGAAGAGCAGGGCTGGCAATTCGTTATCGGCGAGCAGCAAATGGAACGCGACCTGTCCTGGCCCGGCGGCGCGATCCGCCTGCATGGCCGGGTCGACCGGATTGACGAACATGCCGATGGCACGCGTGCCGTGCTCGACTACAAGACCAAGGCGGTGCAGGCTTTGCGCGACCGCTTCAAGCAGACCGAAGACCATCAGCTGCCGTTTTACGGTCTGCTGTCGACTACCCCGATGAGCGCCGGTCACTACGTCGCACTCGAACTCACCGGCAGCAAGACCGGCGACGTCGCCGCCCCCGATTACGCCCTTTGGCAAGACACCCTGGAGCATCGCATCATCGAACAAATGCACGCTATTTCTACTGGAGCCGCCTTGCCGGCCAACGGCATCGATACCGTTTGCCAGTATTGCGACGTGCGCGGCCTGTGCCGCAAGGGAGCCTGGGCATGAACCTGCCACGCGCCTACACCATCAACGATGCCGAAGCCTCGACCGAGGCCTTCATCGCCGCCGCCTGCGACCCGCGTCACTCGGTTGTCGTCGAAGCCTGCGCCGGCAGCGGCAAGACCTGGCTGCTGGTGGCGCGCATGTTGCGCCTGCTGCTGGCCGGTACCGCGCCATCCGAAATGCTGGCCATCACCTTTACCCGCAAGGCCGCTCAGGAAATGCGCGACCGCCTGATCCAGCTGCTGCGCGAGCTGGCGCTGGCACCCGATGACACGGTGCGCACGCTGCTACTCGAACGCGGCATCGCGGCGTCCGAACTGAACGCGCTGATGCCGCTCGCACGTGGCCTCTACGAAAAAGTCCTGGCCAGTCCGCAAGCACTGTCGATCGACACCTTTCACAGCTGGTTTGCCAAGCTGATCCGCCTGGCACCGCTGGCGTCGGGCGTACCGCACGGCTACAGCCTGACCGCCGCCACTGGCGCGCTGGCGCTGGATGCTTACAGCCGCTTCATGCAAGTGCTCAATGAAGACGGCCAGTCCGAAGTGCGGCAAGCGTTGCAGCACCTGTATGAACTGGTCGGCGACTGGAATGCGCGCAAGCTGCTCGATGCCTTCGTCGGCAAGCGCGCCGAATGGTGGGCCGCTTCACAGACCGGGTTGCCGCTCGATACACTGGCCGAACTGTGCGGCGACGATGGCGTGACGGATGCGCGCCTGAGCCTGTGGAACGACACGGCACTGGTGTCGAAGATGCAGACAATGGCATGGCTGCTCGGGCAGGGTGCCAAGCGCAATCAGGAACGCGCGGTGGCAATCGAAACGGCGCTCACCGCCGGTGCCAGCCTGGACGGTTTCCAGCAATTGTTCCTGCAGTTCATGGATGACAAGGGCAAGGTGCGCGGCAATGACCACCGGCGCGGCAAGCTGCTGGCGGCCAACGAGATCAACCTCGGCGACAACAGCGCCGACAGTTTCGAGACCGAATTCGGTACCCTCGCCGCGGCGCTGATGCAGCTGCAAAGGCGCAGTACCGAGACCACGGTGCTGGCGCTCAATGCCGCCTTGTTCACGGTCGGCGCGGCGTATCTCGCCGTCTATCAGGCCGTCAAGGCCGAGCAGCGCGTGTTCGATTTTGCCGATCTCGAATGGCAGGCTTACCGCTTGCTCGGCAATGAAGAGCACGCAGCGTATCTGCAAAGCCGGCTCGATTCGCGCTACCGGCATATTTTGCTGGACGAATTCCAGGACACCAATCCGCTGCAATGGAGCATCGTGCGCGCCTGGCTGGCGGCCTATGGTGACGACAGCGCGGCACCCAGCGTCTTCATCGTCGGCGATCCGAAGCAATCGATTTACCGGTTCCGCCGCGCCGAGCCGCGCGTGTTTCTGGCGGCGCGCGCGATGCTGGCCGCGCAGGGCGCAGCGATCCTGCAAACCAACCAGACCCGACGCAATGCACCTGTGCTGATCGAGTTACTCAATGACAGCTTCGGGCCGAATCCGATTTTTTCGGCACAGACGACGCTGTCGGCGCGTCCCGGCATGATCTGGCGCTTGCCGCTGGTGGTGCAGTCGGCAAGCACCGTGGTCGCGCCCGCCGGCCTGGTGCTGCGCGACCCGCTGGTGACGCCGCTGGAAGAAGACGAAGACGCGCGCCGTCTCGATGAAGGTCGCGCGGTAGCGGTGGCGATCCGGCGTGCGCGGCTGGAACTGGCCGCCTGCAATGGCACGTTGCCGCGCTGGTCCGACGTGATGTTGCTGGTCAAGAAGCGCGCCCATCTGGGTGCCTATGAAACCGCGCTGCGCGAAGCCGGGATTCCGTTCGCCTCCGACAAGCGCGGCGGCTTGCTGGAGTCGCTCGAGATCGCCGACCTGATCGCCTTGCTGACTTTCCTGATCACGCCCGGCGACAACCGCGCGCTGGCGCACGTGCTCAAATCCCCCATCATCGGTGCCGCCGACACCGACCTGATCCGCCTCGCGCAACATGATGGCGGCAGCTGGTGGCAGCGTCTGCTGGCGCTCGAGGACGTCCTGCCCGACGCCACCATGCAACTGCAGCACTGGCTGATGATCGCGCCCGGCTTGCCGGTGCATGACCTGCTCGACCGCATCCTGCACGAAGGCCAGCTGGTGGCGCGCTATGCGGCATCGGTGCCGGCGCTGCTGCGCGGGCAGGTAATCGGTAACCTCGAAGCCTTCACGGCGCTGGCGCTGAACCTCGATGCCGGCCGTTATCCCAGCCTGCCGAAATTTATTGATGCCTTGCGGGCCTTGCAAAATGCCGCGCACAACGACGCACCCGACGAAGCCGATATCGACGCCGCGCTCGACGCCGTGCGTATCCTCACCATCCACAGCGCCAAAGGATTGGAAGCCGACATCGTCGTGCTGCTCGATGCCAATCACAGCGAACCGGCGCGCGACGATGCCGGCATCCTGTGCGAATGGCCGCAGGACGCGGCTGCACCCACCCATTTTTCGGCGTTCGGACGGGTTGCCGAACGCGGTGCCGCGCGCGATGCGCTGTTTGCGGATGAAGACCGGTTTCGCGTGCAGGAAGACTGGAACCTGCTGTATGTCGCGATGACGCGCGCGCGGCAATGCCTGATCGTCAGTGGCGTGGCCGGCAAGCGCAATGCGCAGGCCGATGGGACGGTGGACGGCAGCTGGTATGCGCGCTTGCTGGAAGCGCCGGAAATGCTGCTCGAGGCCGAGTCGTTCGGTGACGCCGACAGCATCGAGTCCGACTTTCACTGGCCGGTATTCAATCCTGCGGTGATACCACCGGCAGCCGTGCCGGAGGTGGCTGAGAGCACGCCGGAAATCGATGAAGGCATCGCCCTGCACGGTTTGCTGGAGCGGCTCACGCAGCATCGCGATGGGGTGTTGCCGGTGCCGGATGCCAGCGTGATTGCGCGCTGGCTCGATTGCTCGCCGGCTTGTGCGGGCGTCGTGCGCGCGCAGGCGCTGACCATCCTCGCTGCGCCTGACCTGAGCCAGTTTTTCGATCCGCACCAGATCGTGTTTGCGCACAATGAAATCGAATTGCTGCACGACGGAGAACTGCTGCGCTTCGACCGGCTGGTGCAATTGCCGGACGCGTTGTGGATACTCGATTACAAGCGTCGCTTGCTGGCCAGCGAACGGGCCGACTATGCGGCGCAACTGGCGCGTTACCGGCGCGCGGCGCTGGCGGTGTATGCCGGACAAACGATACGCACGGCGCTGATCCTGGTCGACGGCTCATTCCACGAGTTCGCCACGTAATCCGGGCGCGATCTGACGTAATCGGTTGACGCCGGTTACGCCGCAAAATATAGTGCCGCATGATTTCAGATTTCAGCCACCTCTCCGAAAAAGTCAACCAGCTCGCCGAGCTGGTTATTTCTTTGCGCAGCGAAAACATCGCCTTGCAAAAATACGCTGTCAGCCTCGCTGTCGATAAAGCAGACCTGACCCGGCGCATGCAGGAAGCCCATGATCGCCTTGCCGCCCTGATGGACCGGTTGCCTGCCGAGCCGGAAATTGAAGCCAAAGATGTCGAGGAATCCCCATGATCCAGTTGCCAGTCACGATGATGGGACAAACCTACACGCTGATGTGCAAGGAAGGCGAAGAAGGCGCGCTGCAGGCGGCCGTCGACTATCTCGACAAGCGCATGTGCGCGATCCGTGATGGCGGAAAAATCAAAGGCAATGACCGCATCGCCGTGATGGCCGCGCTCGGCATTGCTGCCGAACTGCTGTCGACCAAAGCGCCTGCCGGACCGCTGTCGGAACTCTCGATGGCCGAAGTCCAGCAGCAGATCCAGCACATGCACACGGTGCTCGATCAGGCCCTGACGCCACAGGAAAACCTCTTCTGAAAAGCGGTCTTCCGGCACTCTAAAACAGGCTAAAAAA
>AEPR01000540.1 GCA_000195205.2 Oxalobacteraceae bacterium IMCC9480
GTTCCGCGCGCGTGGGCACAGACGGTCTTGTCCGCCCACCATTTCGAACTGGACGACCTGTTAGCGCCTATCGGGCGGCACGCCGGCAAGGATCGCGCGATCAATATTCTTTGTATGGCAGAAACTTGCCGCTCAACACGACATTGACGCGATCGCCTTTGGGATCGGCTTCGCGCTGAATATCCATCTTGAAGTCGATTGCGCTCATGATGCCGTCGCCGAACTCTTCGTGGATCAATTCCTTGATGGTGCTGCCGTAAATGCTGACGATCTCGTACCAGCGATAGATCAATGGATCGGTCGGAACGGCGGTCGGCAATGATCCCTTGTAAGGCACGATCTGCAACCAGGCGGTTTCTTCGTCGGTCAGGTCAAACAGGTCTTTCGCGATGGCTGCCTGGGCAGCGCTGAAGGTCATCTGGCCTAGCATGGCGGCGGTCGTCCATTCCTTGCTATTGCCGATTTTTTCTGCGATGCCGCTCCAGGTCATGTGCTGGCGCACTTTGGCGGATAAGATTTTCAGGGTGACTTGGTGACGATCCATAGGGTGTTCTCCGGGGTGAAATGACCTGCTCCACCGAGCAAACACCGTGCCAACCGAATGGATGCCGGTCAGGGCCCGGCCGCACCATTCTCGTTATCAGTAACCGGCGAGACGCCGTTTTTCGTCGACCTTGATGCTTGCGACGGCTGATATTGGTGCGCTCTGCCGGGCACGAAACAGCCAGAAGTGTTGCCAGTCATCGCCCGGGCGGGCGCCATCCCAGATCGGCTCCCAGAGCGACTGGTCGATTTTCTTGCTGCCACTGCTTGCATACCCCTGCATCAGCAAGGTATCGCAAGTGGCATCTGGAAGAATTTCACGGCGTACCGTGATGCGATGGGCCACGTAGTCCAGCATGGCCCGCTCACTTTCGCCCATGCCGACGCTGGCCACACAGCCAGTCGACGATGGCCATGGAATAGCCGAAAACACTTGCTGATAACTTTTACCGTAGTCCAGCCATGGCATCCATAGCGTGGTCAGCAGCGCCCAGGTCAACGTCAGTCCGGTGAGCCAACTGGTCAGACCGGTGGCCGGATGCCGGGCAAACAGATGACGGGCATAAAAAGCCGCGCCTGTGAGTGATAGGGCCAGCGCAAACGTCGGCAGATCGAATTCGGGAATAAAGTCTGCCGGCAAGACCCGCAGCAGCCAAGGCCATGACGGCGGCGCGCCGGTCGCCATCATGATGACCCAGCCCAGCCAGATACCGCCTGCAAGCAGGGCAAACAGCCACTGGCTACTTGTCGCCCAGAGTTGCTGCACCAGACGCGGAACGAACGACACCGATGGCGCAGCCAGAATGGACAGTGGCACCAGCAGCGGCAATGCGTACACCGCACGCACTGACTCGGACACGGACAGCACCACCATCATCACCAGCGTGGCAACCAGTCCGTACTGCATCGCCGGATGGATCAAGGCAATTTGCCGCTGCCGCCAGAGCGCATATAACGCCAGTGGCAATGCGGGAAACGCAAACCAGGGCAGCGTCTGCAGCCAGAATCCCTTCGGATGTTCTGTCCCCATATGCACCACCGAGAATCCGAAAAAACGCCCGAAGTTGTTTTCCCAGAACCAGACCATGAACATGGCGGGCGAACGGATATGCAGCAGGAGTGGCCAGACCAACAGCATCGGTGATGCCGTCACCAGCGCAATCGCCAGTCCGCGAAAATAAGTCCACGTGCGCCATTCAGCAAAACACATCGGCAACATCAATGCGGTGATGCCAATGACGGCGGGTCCGATAATCCCTTTCGACAGAAAACTGATCCCGACACCGACACCGAGCAACAGCCCCCCCACCCTGGTCGCCGTCAATACCCGCGAAAAGCCCCAGGCCGACAACGCAAATCCGGTCAACAACGGAACGTCCGGCATCATCATGTGCGTTTGCGTCAGGGTGCCCAGGCAACCGAGCAACAGCAAGGGGGCGTAGCGTCCGCTTCCTTTTCCCCACCATGCACGGGTTGCCGCCGCGATGGACCAGGCGGTGATTGCCATAAACAATCCGGATGCCATGCGCGCGGCATCCGGTTCATCCATCCAGCCGCCGAACAGATACACGCATGCACCAGCGACCCAGTAATACAACGGCGGCTTTTCCATGAAAGGTTCGCCGGCGATGGTGGGTATGAGCCAGTTGCCGGTTTCCAGCATCGTATGGATCACACCAAACACATAGGCTTCATCGGCCTTCCAGGGATCGTGACCGGTCAACCCGAAAAAAATAAACACGACGATCAGCAACGCGTAGGGCAGCACACCGGCTAGCTCCAGATCAGCCGCCACCGGATACGCCCCGGTTTTGGCGCGGGTATCCCTGTACGGCAAAGGCGGAATGGATCGACGAAGAAAAGTGAAAGGCATCAGGAGTTTCGCAAGGATGAAAATGAGGTGTTGCCGCATAAAAACACGCCGGACTCTACCAAGTTTGCATCCTCTCAGCCAGACAAATCGTCACAGCGAAACCAGTACTGACGAGCATCAAAAACTGGTGTCGTGAAGACACCATGCGGCAGCTATCTTCGCCAAAGTCAGTCCGAACGTTTTTAACATTGTTTTTCAGAATAAATAGTTCTTTTATTTTCGCTTTTCCAATTATTTTCCGGACCTTACACTGCGCCGGAGTTCAAACACGGCTGCTGTGACCGCCTCTCACAGCACACACTTTTTCCGGAGGAATCATGAAGAAATTTTTTGTTGCCATGATGATTGTCATGACATCACTGGCTGTCACGGCGACCGAAGCCGAAGCGGCGAAACGCATGGGTGGTGGCGGATCGTTCGGCAAGCAGTCACAGGGTGTCAGCCGGCAAGCGCCGTCGCAGTCGGCAGCCAACAGCACTGCGCGGCCGGGATCACCGGCAGCCGTTCCGCCAAAGCCAGCCAGCCCGTGGCGCGGCATGCTGGGTGGGGCCTTGCTGGGACTGGGGCTCGGTGCGTTGTTGTCGAGCATGGGCCTCGGTGGCGCGATGGCCAGCATGATCAGCACG
>AEPR01000539.1 GCA_000195205.2 Oxalobacteraceae bacterium IMCC9480
GGCACGATAACCCTGTGCCCACCCTACAAATTCATGCGTTACCGTGATGTGGACACAGCAGAACCCCTCTACCGCTGCATCGACTCCCACACCTTCTGCAGCCGCTTGGCCGACACCGGCATCGGCGTTTTCAATTCCTGCGCAAACAGCGATACGCGCAACTCTTCCAGCAACCAGCGGAATTCGGCCATCTTCGGATCAGCCGTGCGGCCGGTCTGTTTTTCTTTCAGGCCGCGCTGCCACAGCAAGGCGGCCTGCTGCCACTCGGTCATCCAGCGGACATCACGCGACGGATCAATGCGCAACTTCTCCAGCCGGACATTGACCGCTTTCAGGTAACGCGGAAACTGCGTGAGGCTGGTGTAGCTGGTCTCGGTCACGAAGCGCTTGCCGACCAGTCCCTGTAATTGCGCCTGGATATCCGCCACAGTGGCAGCATGTCCCTTGGCACCCTGCAGCTTCTTCGGCAGCGCGTAATACTCGGTCAGGATCAGCCCGACCAGCCGTGCGATTTCATTGACCAGCAAGCCGAGACGCGACTTGCCGGCTTCCTTGCGGGCGTCGAATTCGATGGCCGTACGCGGCAACGGCTCCTGCAGGCAGGCGCGCTCCAGGCCGGCTTCGATGATCTGGTCACGCAATTCTTCCTGTGATCCGAGCGCCATGAATTGCATGCCCATCTGCTGCAGGCCGGGGATATTCTTTTCGAGGAACTTGAGCTGTTCGCGCAGTTGCAGCGCCAGCAAACGCCGCAAGCCGCCGCGATGGATGCGCGCGGCTTCGGTCGGATCATCGAAGACTTCAAGGTCGCAATGCGCGCCCTTGTCGACCAGCGCCGGAAAGCCGATCAGCGTCAGCTTGCCCTGCTGGATTTCGAGTAGCTCCGGCAATTCGCCGAAAGTCCACGCGGTCAGCTTTTGATGCTGGGTCGGCGCAGCCGCGGACGCCACCGGCTGGGCGGATTTGCCGACCGGCCTGATCTGCGCCACCGGCACATTCGTGATCGCGGTCGACTCGGCGATTTTCTGAAAACTCTCGCGCGCCTGGCCGCCGAATTCGGCTTGCAACGCACCGAGGTTACGGCCCATCTCGAGCTGCCGGCCATGCTCGTCGACCACCTTGAAATTCATGAAGTGATGCGCCGGCAAGGTCTCGGCCTTGAAGTCGCTGAGCAGCGGCGTGATGTGGGCATGCACGCGCACGTCGGCAATAATCGCTTCGATCAGGCTGCCGCGACCAAAGGTTTTTTGCTCGTTGACCCGGTCCAGAAAAGCCGCGGCGTAATGCGGCAGCGGCACGCAATTGCGGCGCAGTTTTTGCGGCATCGACTTCAGCAGCAAGTGGACTTTTTCTTTCAACATGCCCGGCACCAGCCAGTCGCAGCGCGCTGCCGACAGCTGGTTCAGCGCGAACAACGGCACCGTCAGCGTGACGCCATCGCGCGGCGTGCCGGGCTCGAAGTGGTAGGCCAGCGGCATCTCGATACCGATGCCCGGCAGCAGCTTCGGGAACAGCTCGGTGGTGATGCCGGCCGCTTCGTGACGCATCAGATCGTCGCGGTTCAGATACAGCAATTTCGGTTCGGCGCGGGTCGCGTCCTTGTGCCACTTCTCGAAGCTGATGCCGTTGCAAATGTCAGCCGGCAGCATCTTGTCGTAGAACGCCGCGATCAATTCATCATCGACCAGCACATCGAGCCGGCGCGATTTGTGTTCGAGGTTTTCGATCTCGCGGATCAGGTTGTTGTTGAAGGCGAAGAACGGCGCGCGGGTGTCGAACTCGCCGCCAACCAGCGCATCGCGGATAAAAATCTCGCGCGCCTCGACCGGATTGATCAAGCCAAAATTGATGCGGCGCTGGCTGTACACCACCAGTCCGTACAGCGTCGCGCGCTCGGACGCGGTGACCTGCGCGGTGCGTTTTTCCCAGTGCGGCTCACCATACGATTTTTTCAGCAGATGCGCGCCGACGCGCTCCAGCCATTCCGGCTGGATTTGCGCGACGCAGCGCGCATACAAGCGCGTGGTGTCGACCAGCTCCGCGGCCATGATCCACTTGCCGGCTTTTTTGAGCAGGCTGGAACCGGGCCAGATATGGAACTTGATTGCGCGCGCGCCGAGGTAATGCGTGTCTTCGTCGGACTTGAAACCGACATTGCCGAGCAAGCCGGTCAGCAGCGCCGAGTGCAGGTTCTCGTAGGTGGCCGGCGTCTCGTTCATGCGCCAGCCCTGCTCCTTGACGATGGTCAGCAATTGCGAATGTACGTCGCGCCATTCGCGCAAGCGCATCTGCGACAGAAAATTGGCGCGGCAACTGTCCTGCAACTGGCGATTGGTTTTCTTGTGTTCGATGGCTTCCTCGAACCAGGTCCAGATTTTCAGGTAACTCGAAAATTCGGATTTCTCATCGGCGAATTTCTTGTGCGCGAGGTCGGCGGCGGCCTGCACTTCCAGTGGCCGGTCGCGCGGGTCTTGCACCGACAGCGCCGAGGCAATGATCAGCACTTCGCGCAAACAGACGTTATCGAGCGCGGCCAGGATCATGCGGCCGACGCGCGGGTCTAGCGGCAACTTGCCGAGCTGGCGACCGGTTGGCGTCAGGTCGTTGTTGTCGTCGACCGCGCCCAACTCCTGCAGCAACTGGTAGCCATCGGCGATCGCCCGCCCCGGTGGCGGTTCGATGAAGGGAAAGGTTTCGACATCGGTCAGATGCAGCGACTTCATGCGCAGGATGACCGAGGCCAGCGACGAGCGCAGGATTTCCGGCTCGGTAAAGGCCGGGCGCATCAGATAATCTTTTTCTTCGTACAGCCGGATGCAGACACCGGCAGCGACACGGCCGCAACGACCGGCGCGCTGGTTGGCGGCTGACTGCGCAACCGCTTCGATCTGCAATTGCTCGACCTTGTTCCTGTAGCTGTAGCGTTTCACGCGCGCCAGACCGGCATCGACAACGTAACGGATGCCGGGCACCGTCAGCGAGGTCTCGGCGACGTTGGTGGCCAACACAATGCGACGCGCACCGGACGGTTTGAAGACGCGCTCCTGCTCTTGCGCGGACAGTCGCGCAAATAGCGGCAGGATCTCGACATGCGGCGGATGGTGCTTGCGCAAGGCTTCGGCGGCGTCGCGGATTTCGCGCTCGCCGGGCAGGAACACGAGCACGTCGCCGGAACCGATGCGGCACAGTTCATCGACGGCTTCGGTCAGCGCTTCCATCAGGTCACGCTGGCCGCGTTCCTTTTGCGCCATGCTCTGGACGCCGCCGGGCTTGACCTCGCTGCGGTCGGTCGAATCGACCGGACGGTAGCGGATTTCGACCGGATACAAGCGCCCCGAGACTTCGATCACCGGCGCCGGCTGGTCGTCGCTGCCGAAGTGGCGCGCGAAGCGGTCGGCATCGATCGTGGCAGACGTGATGATGACTTTCAGGTCAGGCCGCTTCGGCAGCAATTGCTTGAGGTAGCCGAGCAGGAAATCGATGTTCAGGCTGCGTTCGTGCGCCTCGTCGATGATGATGGTGTCGTACTGGCGCAGCAGCGGATCGGTCTGGGTTTCCGCCAGCAGGATACCGTCGGTCATCAGCTTGATCCACGCGCCGGCCGACAGCGTGTCGGTAAAGCGCACCTTGAAGCCGACCAGCTCGCCCAGCGGCGAATTGAGTTCCTGCGCAATCCGCTTGGCCGTGGCCGAGGCGGCAATCCGGCGCGGTTGCGTGTGGCCGATCATGCCGGTCAGGCCGCGTCCGAGTTCGAGGCAGATCTTCGGCAGCTGGGTGGTTTTGCCGGAACCGGTTTCACCGCAGACGATGATGACCTGATGCTGGCGCAGCGCGGCGGCGATATCTTCGCGCCGGCCGGAGACCGGTAATTCTTCGGGATAAGTAATCGGCGGCAGCGGATTGCGCACGGGCGCAGGGCGGACGGAACCGGCAGGCGGGCGGGAGGGTCGGCGGGCGCGATCGCCGGGCGGACTTTTTTGTATCGGTTGGGGGGATGTCATGGCGGAGCGAATTATAATGCGCAACATGCAAACCCCCATTGAGTTCGTCCAGTGGTTGCGCTCAGTCGCACCCTACATCCATGCCTTCCGCAACAAGACCTTCGTGGTGGCGTTTCCCGGCGAGCTGGTGCTTGCCGGCGCATTGCCGGTGCTGGCCCAGGATCTGTCGCTGCTACACGCGCTCGGCATCAAGGTCGTCATCGTCCATGGCTCGCGTCCGCAAGTGGCCGAACAGCTTGCGCTGCGCAATGCCACCGAGCGTTTTCATAACGGCTTGCGCATCACCGACAGTGCCGCGCTCGAATGCGCCAAAGAAGCCGCCGGCGAATTACGCCTCGATATCGAAGCCGCCTTCAGCCAGGGCTTGCCGAACACGCCGATGGCACACGCGGCGATCCGCATCATCTCCGGTAATTTTGTCACCGCCAAACCGCTAGGCGTCATCGATGGCGTCGACCTCGAACTGACCGGCGTGGCGCGCAAGGTCGCGTACGAAACCATCCATCCGATCCTTGATGCCGGCGGCCTGGTGTTGTTGTCGCCGCTGGGATTTTCACCGACCGGCGAGATCTTCAACCTGACGATGGAAGACGTCGCCGTCGCCGCCGCCATCGCGCTGCGCGCCGACAAGCTGATCTTCATCAGCGAAATCCCGATGATGATTGACGCCGCCGGCGAAGACATCCGCGAACTGTCGTCGCACCAGGCCGAAGCCGTGCTCGGTGCCGGCTTCCTGCCCAGCGATGCCTCGTTCTATTTGCAGCATGCGATCAAGGCCTGCAACGGCGGCGTGGCCCGTGCCCACATCGTGCCGTTTGCGCTGGACGGTTCGGCCTTGCTGGAATTGTTCACGCATGATGGCGTCGGCACGATGATCTCGTACCAGAACCTCGAAACCCTGCGCGAAGCGACCATCGAGGACGTCGGCGGTATTCTCAAGCTGATCGAACCGCTTGAAAATGATGGCACGCTGGTCAAGCGCGGCCGCGAACTGATCGAACGCGAAGTCGAGAATTTTTCGGTCATCGAACACGATGGCGTGATCTTCGGCTGCGCCGCACTGTACCCGTTCCCGGCCGAAAAAATGGCCGAGATGGCCTGCCTGACGGTGAACCCGGAAGTGCAGGCGCAAGGCGATGGCGAACGCATCCTCAAGCACATGGAAAACCGCGCGCGCGCACAAGGGTTCAAAAAGCTGTTCGTGCTGACGACGCGCACCGCGCACTGGTTCCTCAAACGCGGCTTCGTGGCGGCTTCGGTCGACGCGTTACCCAAAGATCGCCAGCACATGTATAACTGGCAGCGCAAATCACTGGTGCTGGTCAAGACACTCTGAGCCAGCCCTCCCCTCATTCAATCGAACAAGGAAACACACATGGCACGCATGATTCACTGCATCAAGCTCGACAAGGAAGCCGAAGGCCTCGATTTTCCACCGTATCCGGGCGAACTCGGCAAGCGACTCTGGGAAACCGTCTCGAAAGAAGCCTGGGCCGCCTGGCTCAAGCATCAGACCATGCTGGTCAATGAAAACCGCCTGAACCTGGCCGACCTGCGCGCCCGTAAATATCTGGCTACGCAAATGGAAAAGCATTTCTTTGGTGATGGTGCCGATGCTGCCGTAGGCTATGTGCCGCCAGCGGATTAAATGAAATATTGTGTCCAAAAGCGCGTTTCTGCACTTTTGGAGCATGTCTCTGCTACCGATGAAGTATCATTTAGCGACGCATTTATGCATTACTAAATGAGAGCCTCATGCCAAATCGACCGATCACTGCTGACGAACGCAAACACTGGTCTACCCTCGGACACATTCTTGCGCTTGAAGCCATCAGCGAAATTTCCGAATGGACCCGCACCGACTACGCCTTCCATGGCGGCACCTCGCTACATCTAAGCTGGAACAGCCCACGCTTCTCCGAAGATCTGGATTTTTTGCTCAGCGACGCCTGCGACGAGCGGTTGCCAAAAATCATGGACCGGGTGATCAGCCGCATTCATGAAAACCTGCTCAAGATCGATCACGCGCTGATCATCAGCATGACGGGGAAAAACCGTGGTCGACTGGCTGACTACCGGTTTGTGCTGAGCAAACCAGGCGTCATCGGCAGCGTCATGATCAAGGCTGAATTCTGGAAGGTTGACCCGCTCTATTTGATGAGCTATCGCAGCACATCAAAAACACCCGCAGCGCCGGCAGACATGCTTGGTGGCTACACCTTAGCCGTCTCACCGATTCTTCCCGCTGGAACACTGACGGCTGCTTATCTCGACAAATTGACCGCCTTCGCAACGCGCCCTCATCTGAAATGGCGTGACATTTTCGACTTCTGGTGGATCACCAACCACGCAGGATTTACGCCACCTGGCGATATCGTTAGCGCCTTTCTGCAAAACTTGTCGGCGTATTCAACGGTCGATGAACTCAAGCCGGAAGAGGCCTTACGCCAATTCACCACGCGCTTTTCGAGGGAGGACATGCTGGCAGCCGCCGTCAAGGATCTGAAACCATTCTTGCCAGCAGGCATGTGGAACCGCTTCTGGCCCGATACGGTAGCCGAGATGGTAGACGTGACCCTCGCTGGCGTCGCTGATGTCGCAGAACTGGTCGCAAAACATCCTGACAACATTCAAGCAGCCCGGGGACCAACAGAAGCTCCTGACGGAGCGCCGGTCTGATGGCCAGTTCTGTAGAAACCTTGCGCAACTTGCCCGCGGTATTCTCCACAGCAGATTTTGTGCGGGTAACAGCCACCTCGGACAGCGGCACGCGCAGTGCGCTATTGCGCCTTACCGAACGCAACTGGATCAAGCCTGCCGGACCGCGTACCGGCTTGTTCTATAACTTGTTCCTGGAACCCCGTGCTGCCGAAAATCGGGCATTGGAAGCGGTACGCCGGTTGTATCCGTCAGCGACCGTCGTCGGCGCAGCGGTTTTGCATGCGCATGGTTGGACCACACAAATCCCACACGAAACCGACGTGGCTGTGTTGACGCGACGAAGTGTCAAGCAGTTCGATGGCATTCATTTGATTGGACGCCCCCGGCCCTGGTTTGTCGCGTTGATGCACAGTGGCGAGCTTCTCCGTACGACCGCGTCACCATTTGCCATCGAGTCGGTGACACCGGCGTTTGCCCTCGTCGATGCACGACAGCATGGCGATGTCTGGCTACCGGATGCGGACGACCTGGAGTTACCTGTCGAGTTACCTGACACAAACCATGCGGTGCAAACCACCTGATCGGTCCATCAGTTCCGAAGGGTGCAATAACCAAAGGGCATTGCACCA
>AEPR01000538.1 GCA_000195205.2 Oxalobacteraceae bacterium IMCC9480
TGAGCCACGAAATCCGCACGCCGATGAACGGCATCATCGGCATGACCGATCTGATCCTCGACTCGGCGCTCGAAGCGCATCAACGCGAACAGCTCGAAGTGGTCAAGTCGTCGGCCGATGCGCTGCTGCAGATCATCAACGACATCCTCGATTTTTCGAAGATCGAAGCGGGCAAGATGACGCTCGACCACACCGGTTTCGATCTGGCCCGGCTGGTCACCGACACGCTGCGCGCCCATGCATTGCGCGCGCAACAGGGCAAGCTGGAACTGGTACTCGAGATCGATCCTGCCATCCCGCGGCGCCTGGTCGGCGATCCGGGCCGGTTCCGCCAGATACTCACCAATCTGATCGGCAATGCGATCAAGTTCACGCCGGCCGGCGACGTGCTGGTGGCGGTCCGGCTGGCCGCCAGCACTGCGCAGCACGCCGTGCTGGACATCCGCGTTACCGATACCGGCATCGGCATTCCGGCCGACAAGCAGGCCACCGTCTTCGAAGCCTTCGAACAGGAAGATGGCTCAACGACACGCCGCTTCGGCGGCACCGGCCTGGGCCTGTCGATCACGCGCCGCCTGGTCGCGCTGATGGACGGGCAGATCACGGTGCGCAGTGCGGTCGGCGAAGGCAGTACCTTCGCGGTCACGGTCCGGGTCGGTATCGAAGCGGGCAGTGCACCGGCCAATGACGCAGACGTTGGCCTGCTGGCCGGCCGTACCCTCCTGCTGGTTGACGACAACCGCGCCAGCCGCAGCGCCATCGGCAAGATGGTCCGGCACTGGCGCGCCCGCATCATCGTGCAAGCCGGCGCGGCCGAGGCGCTGGCGTGGTGCCGCGCACAGGTCGATCCGGTCGACTGCATCCTGCTCGACAAATCGATGCCGCTCATGAGTGGCCCGGACATGGCCGCGGCCCTGGCACTGCTGCCGCTCTGGCGCGATGTCCCGATCGTACTGCTGAGCTCAGGCGGCGACCCTGCCGATGCCCGCGCCTGCCGCCTGCCCGGCATCCACGCCAGCCTGCTCAAGCCGGCCAGTGCGACCGAAGTACACGATGCCGTCTGCGCCGCCATCGGTCATCCGCGCAGCGCCGCCGACGAGGGCGCACCGGCTGCGCCCGCGCTGTCCGAGCGGGCCATGCCGGCGCTCTCGATCCTGCTGGCCGAAGACAATGTCCTGAACCAGAAACTGGCCGTCACGCTGCTCACGCGATGGGGTCATCAGGTCGAGATCGCGCACAACGGCATCGAGGCACTGGCACTGCATGCGCAGCGCCCGTACGACCTGATCCTGATGGATTTGCAGATGCCGCTGATGGACGGCCTTGCAGCGACCACGCAAATTCGCGCCCGCGAACAGCAACTGGCACGCAAGTCGGTGATCATTGCGATGACGGCCAATGCGATGCAGGGCGACCGCGAAAAATGCGTCGCCAGCGGGATGGATGACTACCTGTCGAAGCCGTTCAAGGCCGACGACTTCCTTGCCCTGCTGAAAAAATACGCGCCTTGAGGGCGCTGGCGGGAGCGCATCACGAACTTCGGCGTGGTCGCCGGTGCGATACGGTAAACTCCGCGCACCAACCATCCCGCATCGCACTCACAAGGACTCCGCATGATCAAGGCCTCGAGCAGTTTCTCCGCACTGAACTCCAGCTGGCGCTATCGCGGACCGGCGATTTTTTTGCACTGGTTGCTGGCGCTGCTGCTGACCGGCATGGTGGCACTGGGCTGGTACATGATGGACATCGAAAGCACGCCGGGCAGCGGCTGGTACTTCGACCTGCATAAATCCACCGGTCTGATCGTCGCCTCGCTGGTGATACTGCGCCTGCTGTGGCGCGTCACGCATGCACCGCAAGCGCTGCCGTCCCATCTGCCGCAATGGCAAATGAAGTTCGCCAGACTGACCCACTGGCTGCTCTATACCTGTATGGTCGTGATGCCGGCAAGCGGCTTCATCGGGGCGTCGCTGAGCGAAGATGGCGTAGCATTTTTCGGCCTGGCGCTGCCGCGCTGGGCGACCGCTAACCATGATCTGTCGGAACAGTTTTTTGGCATCCATTCGATCGCCGCCTGGGTGCTGGTCGGATTGGTGGCGTTGCATGCGCTGGCGGGGCTCAAGCATTTGCTGGTCGACAAGGATGGTGTGTTTCAGCGCATGTGGTGGTAGCTGCGAAAACGCTGACGTTCCCGTTGGGTGTGCCCGCGCGAGCGCGTCAAAATCCATCGTCAAGTCCAACCGTTTCCGGT
>AEPR01000537.1 GCA_000195205.2 Oxalobacteraceae bacterium IMCC9480
AAAAAAAACCGCTCGCAATTGCGACCGGCTTTCGTGCTCATCGAACGGGACCTGGATCAGTTACTTGATCTTGGTCTCTTTGTATTCAACGTGCTTGCGTACTTTCGGATCGAATTTCATGATCGACATTTTTTCCGGAGTAGTGCGCTTGTTTTTGGTAGTCGTGTAGAAGTGACCCGTACCTGCGGTCGATTCCAGCTTGATTTTGTCGCGGCCAGATTTAGCCATGATGATTCCTTTATTCTGCTAGTTAGACTTTTTCGCCGCGAGCACGCATGTCTACCAGGACGGCATCGATGCCGAGCTTGTCGATGACACGCAGACCAGCGTTGGACAGCCGCAGGGAAACCCAACGGTTCTCGGACTCAACGAAAATACGGCGACGTTGCAGGTTAGGCAAAAATCGGCGTTTCGTTTTGTTATTTGCATGGGAAACATTATTACCGACCATCGGCTTTTTCCCGGTGACTTGGCAAACTCGTGCCATATCTCACTCCTTAATAGTTTCCGAAATTGGAAAAGAGGCGAGTATAACCAAATAAATGAGGTTATTCAACGACTTAAGAAAAACAATTGTGTCTTATGTTATTTTATTAGTTCACAATTAAAGATGCACTCATGTTGTGATGCGTTTCGCGTCACAACATGCCATGTTCAGCAAATGAATACACCTGATTCCCGGCGACGATGAGGTGGTCGATGACCTTGACGTCGATCATAGCCAGCGCGCTCTTGAGAGTCTGGGTTAGCGCCCGATCGGATGAACTCGGTTCGGCTATCCCTGAGGGGTGATTGTGCGCGAGAAGCAGCGCTGCAGCATTATGAAGTAGCGCCGCCTTGACGATTTCGCGAGGATAGACGCTGGCATGTGTCAGGGTACCGCGGAACATTTCTTCGCTTGCAATCAAGCGATTAGCAACGTCAACGAACAGCACCGTGAAGGACTCATATTTTTTATGCGCCAGTGCCAATTGCAGATACTGCTTCACCACTTGCGGGGAAGACATTGCCACGCCTGTTTTTAATTGCTCTGCCATCGCGCGTCGAGCCAGTTCCATGACTGCCTGGAGTTGTGCAAATTTTGCCGGCCCCAGCCCATGCAGCGCTGAGAATTGGACGACGCTGGCCGCGAACAAGCCATTGATCGAGCCAAAGTGAGAAACCATCTCCCGCGCCAGATCCACTGCACTTTTTCCTGCCACGCCAATACGCAGGAAAACTGCGAGCAGCTCCGCATCAGACAGCGCAGCCGCGCCATGAAGAATGAGGCGTTCGCGGGGACGCTGATGTTCGGGCCAATCGGAAATAGACATGACGGAAGACGTGAGGACTCGCAAGGCGAAGCGAATCAGCGTACGGCATCATTTGATCGACGCGACAGAGGCTGGCGTCATCGTGGCTTAAAATAGCGGCTTATTTGTCAATCAGGAATTTTTGATGTCGCTTATCCAACAGCCAGTCGTCACGGACGGCGCTTATCTCACTTTGCACTATCGCCTCGCTACCCCTGATGGGACCGAAATCGTCACGACCTTCAACGACAATCCGGCCACGCTGCAGCTGGGTAGCGGGCAGCTCGCCCCATTCCTGGAGCAACGTTTGCTGGGTTTGGTCGAGGGGGCGAACGAAGTCTTTCAGTTATTACCCGACGAGGCATTTGGTCCGCGCAATCCGGCGCTGGTCCAGCGCGTGTCGCGTGCCACGCTGGCCGAGAATTCACAGTTCGGGGAGCAATATGCAATTGGCGATGTCGTCGAGTTCAATGCGCCGGGCGGGGGACGCTTCGCCGGTGTCCTGCGTGAGTTGGCGGACGACGATACAGTCTTTGATTTCAATCATCCTCTGGCTGGACAATCGTTGAGATTCGAAGTCAGGATCATCGGTATCCTTTAAGGCTGCTTGCTATTGATCCCGGATATTTCACACAGGTTTGTAAAGGCTTCAAGATGACGAGTAACAAGGAAATTTTATTGGCACAGCCGCGCGGATTTTGTGCCGGGGTTGACCGTGCTATCGAAATCGTCGAGCGTGCGCTCATCCAGTTTGGTGCCCCCATTTACGTGCGCCATGAAATCGTGCACAACGCCTATGTCGTCGATGACTTGCGGACCAAGGGTGCGATTTTTATCGAGGAGTTAGCAGATGTGCCGACCGGACAAACGGTGGTGTTCTCGGCGCATGGTGTTTCTAAGGCCGTAAAAATAGAGGCAGAAGAGCGTGGCTTGCGTATTTTTGATGCGACCTGCCCGCTGGTGACGAAGGTGCATGTCGAAGTCGAAAAAATGCGCCGTGACGGTCGCGAAATCATCATGATCGGACACGACGGTCATCCTGAGGTCGAAGGAACGATGGGCCAGTCAGAGCAAGGCATGTATCTGGTCGAGACGACCGACGATGTCGCCCGCCTGCAGGTTGCCCGCCCCGACCTGCTCGCTTATGTGTCGCAGACCACGCTATCGGTAGACGACACGGCGGACATCATCGCCGCGCTCAAGCAGCGGTTTCCCGATATCGCGGAGCCGAAGAAAGGGGACATTTGCTACGCGACCACAAACCGGCAGGAGGCGGTCAAATTCATGGCGCCGCAGGTCGAACTGGTCATCGTGGTCGGCAGCCCGAACAGCTCCAACTCCAACCGTTTGCGGGAGGTCGCCGAGAAAAAAGGGGTCCCATCATTCATGGTTGACAACGCAGAGCAAATCGAGCCCGCGTGGCTCGAAGGCAAGCAACGTATCGGGGTAACCGCCGGAGCGTCCGCTCCGGAGGTGCTGGTGCAGGCGGTCATCGACCGATTGAAAATTTTTGGCGCCCGCAGCGTTCGCGTACTTGATGGCGTGCAGGAGCATGTGACGTTCCCGATGCCAAAGGGCTTGGCGGATGAACGGCCGCCTCAAAACTAAATTTTGTCCGTTGGCTGATTTTCCATCGATAGTTTTTGGACTTCATCGTTATCATCAGCCAGGCGAAATTTAATTGTTTATATGAAATTAAAGGCGTGTTTTGGAGATTTTTTCACTTAGGCATTCAAATAATCTGACGCGATAGCAAACACGCTATAGAATCCGGCGCTTGCTTGTTATAGATGGCTCTGAAGTTTTAATAATCAGGAGGCTTGGCGGCATGCACTACTGCTTTTTTACATCGTATGGGTTTATCAGGTCCTGTTGCTGAGCGCAGGCAGCAAGCGGCACCCGTGAAATTACAACGGGTGCCGCTTTGTTATTCACGCGGATTTCGACTCGTCGAGGTCAGGCTACTTTAGTCAGTTTGTGAAACCGGTTGAAACCGGGTTTTTTGAGAAAGAAACACACCATGGATACTTTCATCCAGCAAATTATCAACGGCTTGGTGCTCGGCAGCATGTATGCGTTGATTGCCCTCGGTTATACGATGGTGTACGGGGTACTTAACTTGATTAACTTCGCGCACGGCGATGTGCTGATGATCGGTGCGATGGCGGGGGTAACTATCCTCAAGATCGTGCAAACCGTTGCACCTGACTTGCCTGGTGTGGTGAAGATACTGATCGCCATTGGCGGTGCGATTCCAATCTGCGTTGCAGTGAATTTGCTGATCGAGCGCGTCGCTTATCCCCGGTTGCGCAACGCGCCGCGCCTGGCACCGCTGATTACAGCCATTGGTGTCTCCATTCTGTTGCAGACGTTTGCGATGATGATCTGGGGCCGCAGTCCAGTCGCTTTCCCGCAAGTCATTTCTGCTGAGTCGTATCACATCCTGGGAGCGCTGATTTCACCGACGCAAGTGATGCTGCTGGTGCTGGCAGGTATATCGATGTTCGGTCTTGTGTTGCTGGTTGAGAAAACCAAAATGGGAAGAGCAATGCGTGCCACCGCAGAAAATCCCCGTGTTGCCGGGCTGATGGGCGTCGACTCGAATGCTGTCATCGTCATGACCTTTGCGATCGGTGCTGCACTGGCTGCAGTTGCCGGTGTGATGTGGGGCGCAACCTATGCCTCGGCGCAGTTTGCCATGGGCTTCGTGCCTGGCCTGAAGGCGTTCTCGGCAGCGGTGCTGGGCGGTATCGGAAACATTTATGGCGCCATGCTGGGCGGTATTCTGCTTGGCCTCATCGAAAGCCTCGGAGCGGGATACATCGGTGACCTGACGGGCGGCTTCCTCGGGAGCCACTACCAGGACATCTTTGCGTTTGTCGTGCTGATCATCGTGCTGACCTTGCGACCGTCCGGCATCATGGGCGAGCGCGTTGCTGACCGCGCATAAAGGGGATCTTCATGGCTAACTATTTCGATACCAAGACCAACCCGCGCAAAGCCTATATCGGGATGGGCATCATTGCCCTGATCGTTATCGTGTTTCCATTCATTGCCCAAAATTACGGTAATTCATGGGTCCGTATCATGGACTTCGCGCTGCTGTACATCATGCTGGCGCTGGGACTCAATATCGTGGTCGGTTTTGCCGGTCTGCTTGACCTGGGTTACATCGCGTTCTACGCGCTAGGCGCTTACCTGACAGCGTTGCTGGCGTCGCCGCAGTTTGCCGTCGTGCTGGAATCGTTTGTCAACCAATATCCGGCGATCGGCAATGCCCTCGTGGCGCTGTTCGGTCCCGAGATCCGCGAACACGGTATTCACCTGTCGATCTGGTTTATCGTGCCGCTGAGTGCCTTGTTTGCAGGCGTGTTCGGTGCGTTGCTTGGCGCTCCTACACTGAAGTTGCGCGGCGACTATCTGGCGATCGTGACTCTGGGTTTTGGTGAAATCATCCGGATTTTCATGAACAACCTCAATGGTCCGGTGAATATCACTAATGGCCCGCAAGGCATCAACATGATCGATCCGATCAGGATCTTTGGTGTCTCGTTGGCCGGAGAACCCGGCAGCAGGGCCAACCTGGTTTTCGGCAGCTTTTCGATGCCTTCAGTGAATGCCTACTATTACTTTTTCCTGGCACTTTGCATCGCGATCATCTTTGTATCCGTGCGTTTGCAGGACTCCCGTCTCGGTCGTGCCTGGGTCGCTATCCGGGAAGATGAAATCGCTGCGAAGGCGATGGGTATCAATACCCGTAACGTCAAGTTGCTGGCGTTCGCCATGGGTGCATCATTCGGCGGGGTCGCCGGTTCGATGTTCGCGTCTTTCCAGGGATTCGTCTCGCCTGAATCGTTTTCATTGACAGAGTCGATTGCCGTGCTTGCCATGGTGGTGCTGGGAGGCATGGGACATATTCCTGGTGTGATCCTCGGTGGCATCATCCTGGCGGCCTTGCCTGAGGTACTGCGGCACACGGTGGAGCCAATCCAGATGGCGATCTTCGGCAAGGTCTGGATCGACGCTGAAGTGCTGCGGCAGTTGTTGTACGGCCTGGCCATGGTCGTCATCATGCTCAGTCGTCCGGCCGGATTGTGGCCTGCACCCAAGCACGAAGACCGACCTGATGGCGACATCGACAAGCCCGAAAAAGCAACCGGCATAGTGGCAGCCTGAGGACCATCATGAGCGAACAAATCATTCTTAATATTGCCGGCGTCACCAAGCGTTTCGGCGGACTGCAGGCCCTGTCGGGCGTCAACATGAAGATCACGAAAGGCCAGATTTATGGCCTGATCGGTCCGAACGGCGCTGGCAAGACGACCTTCTTCAATGTCATTACCGGCTTGTATCAGGCCGATACGGGTAGCTTCGAGCTCGCTGGAAAGCCGTATTCACCGTCGGCACCGCATGAAGTGGCCAAGGCGGGCATCGCCCGGACCTTCCAGAACATCCGCTTGTTCGGTGAAATGACCGCGATGGAAAATGTCATGGTAGGGCGGCATGTCCGGACCCACCAGGGCGTCTTTGGTGCGGTGTTCCGGTTCAAGGCAGCACGTGAAGAGGAAGCCAACATCCGCAAGCGGGCACTTGAACTGCTCGACTTTGTGGGTATCGCAAAGTTTGCCGACCGGACTGCCCGTCATCTGTCATACGGAGACCAGCGTCGGTTGGAAATCGCCCGCGCGCTGGCCACCGATCCGCAATTGCTGGCGCTTGATGAGCCGGCTGCGGGCATGAATGCCACAGAAAAACTGGCACTGCGCGAACTGCTGGTAAAGATCAAGGCCGAAGGAAAAACCATCCTGCTCATCGAGCATGACGTCAAACTGGTGATGGGATTGTGTGACCGCATCACGGTGCTGGATTACGGCAAGCCGATCGCCGAGGGAATACCGGCCGATGTCCAGAAAAACCCGGCCGTCATTGAAGCCTACCTTGGAGGATCCCACTAATGGTTGCCAATGAAAGCGGTTCTACGATGCGTGAAAATGTACTCCGGATTAGCGGCCTGAAAGTCGCTTACGGCGGGATTCAGGCGGTCAAGGGAATAGACCTTGAAGTCAACAAAGGGGAGTTGATCACCCTGATTGGTGCCAATGGCGCAGGCAAGACCACGACGCTCAAGGCGATCACCGGCACGCTGCCGAATTGCCGCGTCGAAGGACATATCGAGTACGCCGGCGAAGCCATCAAGGGCATCGGTTCCTTCGATCTGGTGAAGAAAAATCTCGCCATGGTGCCGGAGGGACGCGGCGTTTTTACCCGCATGTCCATCCACGAAAATCTGTTGATGGGGGCTTACACCCGCAACGACAAAGCAGGCATCAGCGACGATATCGACAAGTGGTTCGCCGTATTTCCTCGCCTGAAAGAACGCGCAGCCCAAATGGCGGGCACGCTGTCGGGCGGCGAGCAGCAGATGCTGGCGATGGCTCGCGCACTGATGTCACACCCGAAGCTGCTGTTGCTCGATGAGCCATCAATGGGCTTGTCTCCGATCATGGTGGAGAAAATTTTTGAAGTCGTCCGCACCGTGTCGGCCGAGGGCGTCACCATCCTGCTCGTCGAGCAGAATGCCAAGCTGGCCTTGCAGGCGGCGCATCGCGGGTACGTGATGGATTCCGGACTGATCACGATGACGGGTGCGGCTGCTGACATGCTCGATGATCCGCGTGTCAAGGAAGCCTACCTGGGCGAAGGTTGAGGTAGTCTGTACACGCAAACAGCGCCATGCCCGCGAATGCCGGCATGGCGTTTTTTTTGATTACTCCGACTCAAGGAACACCGATGACATTCGTATTTTCTCCTCCAGCACAAGCCTCAGTTGCCATTGCCGGTTCCGCCGATCTGTTCCCTGTGCATCGCATTTACTGCGTTGGTCGCAACTATGCCGACCACGCAATCGAAATGGGCGATACCGGTCGCGAGGCACCGTTCTTTTTCATGAAGCCGGCGGATGCAGTGTTACCTGTCGCCGAGGGCAGTGTCGGCGTGATGCCGTATCCCTCAATGACGCAGGATTTGCAGCACGAAATTGAACTGGTGGTGGCAATCGGTCGAGGCGGAAAAGATATTGCGGTGGCCGACGCCGTCGCGCATATCTGGGGTTACGCCATCGGCTTGGATATGACGCGACGTGATTTGCAGGGCGCTTCCAAGAAGCTTGGCCGTCCATGGTGTACCGGCAAAGGCTTTGATTACTCTGCACCAATCGGACCGCTGCATCGGGAAGTGCCTAGCGGGACGATCAGTTTGCAGGTCAATGGTGTGCCGCGGCAGGCTGGCACACTTGGCAACATGATCTGGAATGTCGCCGAGACTATCGCTCAGTTATCCACGCTGTTCGAACTGCAGGCCGGCGACCTGATTTTTACCGGTACGCCGGCTGGAGTTGCTGCGGTGGTGCCTGGTGATTTGCTTGAAGGCCGCATCGAAGGACTTGGCAGCCTGCAGGTCAGGATTGATCAGTAACGGTAGACGCGACCATTCTCGACACGAACACGGTTGCCGACCCGCAGATCGTTGACGTTGTCGAGGGTGATGGATTCATATTGGCCATTGTCGAGGCGCACATTGACCTGATAGACCTCGCGTCCGGCCGAGCGATTCTGTTCGACTTGATTGCCGACTACCGCGCCACCGACCACACCCGCAGCGGTGGCGACCGCACGGCCGGTACCGCCGCCCACCTGGTTGCCGAGCAATCCGCCGACGAGTCCGCCAACGATGGAGCCTGCACCGATACCGCCGGAGTTAGCCGCACGCGATACTTGGATCGAGTCGATGACGCCGTATTGGGTGTTATAGCCTTGCTGGTTGTTGTAGCCCTGCGATGAGGACTGCGGATAATTTTGTGAATTATTGGATTGCTGATATGGCGTGGCGCAACCCGCGAGAAGGCTTGAAGCGATGAGGACAGTGGCGGCCAAGGTGACGG